>NZ_CP136861.1 GCF_033807535.1 Oceanisphaera sp. IT1-181 | reverse complement strand
CGCCGTGGTGTTCCCCACTTACACGGAATGTTCTTCTTTCCCGTTGGGATGTGCAACATCGAAGCCCGTCAACTGCTCGTCTCCCACTGGATCGCCGTAGCTGCTGACTATGAGCCGCTGCCCCACTCACAACACGCAATTATGATGCACGATGCCCTTGGTTGGGCTCAATACTCCGCTAAACACGCCTCTCGTGGCGTTGGCCACTATCAGCGTTCCCCTGAGAACGTCCCCCCCGAATGGTTGCTTAAAACTGGCCGTGTATGGGGTAAAACTGGCGACTGGCCGACCCGTGACCCGATGAAATTCCAAGTTGCCGACGACGTTTATTACCGTTTCCGCCGAATGGCAAGATCATGGAGGATCTCCGATGCCCGATCATCTGATAACCGATTCCGCATAAAGACCGCTAGAAGTTGCCTGACCGTCAACAACCGCGCCCTTTCCAACGTCCGTGGGGTATCTGAATGGCTGCCTATGGACACCGCCACCGCCCTGCTGTTTTGGGCTGCTTCACTATCCGAACACACCGTAGCTATCGAACAACAATAAGGATCTAGCCCATGACTAATTATAATCAAATCTTATGCGACGCTATTCGATACGCCCAATATACCTCTGCCACAGTTGTATTTTCAGACCTGAAGCCGCGCCCGTCATTATTGATGATCGACCATTACGATGGTTTGGTTTTCTTCTGCATTAGTAATGATGGTGAAATTCTAGATGTGACCACAAGCCAAGCCCTAGATTTTATTCGTGCCCATGAAGACCCGAAATTCTACAAGATGGAATATGATTGCGCCCTTTGTGGCGCCCCTCACATTGCTCACATCTCCACTGCCATGGGGATTGTTTGTGATGCTTGCTTCGTGAGCCTGTAGGCCAACCCCTGCCGCCTCGTTCCTCGTTGCCTGCCGACCCGACGAAAGATGCCAGCATAGCTGGCGTCTTATCGCCGTCTCCGGCTCGACGGTGGAGGCATTACCCCCCACCCCTGCACCAATATGGGCGCAGCCCATGCCAAACCAACCCAACCCCCAGACCACTCCGCCGCTAAATCGTGTTCGCCCAGGCTAACACCCAACACCGCTTCCACTTCGCGCCCTGCCAAACAATCACTAGCTACACCCAAGCCTGCCGCCACTCGGTTCCGAACGGTCGAAGACAAAAGACAATTACAGCAACACGGAGGGCGCAAACGGGAACGGCCTTGCCGCCGTGCGCCCCGTGGTATATGCTCACAACAAGTCAACTAAATCACAGGATTCACTATGGACACTAGAATTAATGTTACCCTTCCCGAAGATGTTTTCTTACTCCTCAACGAACTGGCCGAGCTTCGCTCAACTAGCAGAGCTTCAGTTTTGCGTGAGTTTCTGGCTGGCTCAGCCCCTGCTATTCAATCTTCAATCACCATGATCAAAATGATGCACAGCGCCACCCCCGAACAAATGGCCGCTATCTCTAAACTATTGGATTCTGTGGATCAGGAATCATCCCTAAGGATGGATACTGTGCAGGGTATTTTGGACGATAACGCCGAGCCTAAATAGCTGGCTCTCTTGATTAGTAGTTTCATATCCCACCGCAACCCTGAATTAAGCTCCTCTTGAGTCTCTTACTTCTTGGATTTCGGGCATTAAAAAACCCCCTCGGATTGCAGTCCTTGGGGGCTATTTCAACATCACGTCACAGGTGATTACATGCGTATTATAAGCCTTTCTTTGCATGGCTGCAAAGCAGGAACCGCACCCACAAACCCAAACCCCACCCCACCGCCCCGTGGCCTTGTCGGTGGCTGGTCTACTGGCTCAACACGCCGAAATATCGACTTTCTACGCTCCGTCGAGTATTCCGAGCTTTCAGGTATGGGAATTTGCTTCACAGGCACCCTTAAACATTGCCCCCCAACATCTAAACACTGGCATAAACTCCGCGACCAATACATTAAACGCCTTGCCCGTATGGGGCTAATCCGCTCCCACTGGGTAACTGAATGGCAA
>NZ_CP136860.1 GCF_033807535.1 Oceanisphaera sp. IT1-181 | reverse complement strand
TGCATATGTGGACAATTTTGCTCCGCAAAAACGGGGCTAAACATGGCCATGGATAAGCACATGACCAAAATGTGGACGGAAAAACACCCGCCGCACATTTGTGCTCACATGCTTACCCACCGCCAACGCCCCTTTGCCCACATACACACAGGGCCAAAATTTTAATAAGGCTCTCTTTTTTCTTTTTCTTTTTCTTAGAACTGGTGTCTGTTTTTAGATGGGCGCAGCCCATGCAAAACAAAAACAAGGTTTAGCAAAACGAAGGGCTAACCCTCGTTCTCGGTACAAACCGAGAACGCCAAACCCCCTCCCCTCCTGCTAAACAATCTTTAGCTACACCCAAAACAACAGCGGCTCGGTGCTAAACGGTCGAAGACAAAACCAGTCCACAGGGGCGGTTTTGTACTGTCTTAGCTCTAATCTTTAAGCTCCGCAGGACGAACCCTTACGAAGTAAGGTGTAGTGAGTACACCTTGCGATTTCCAAAATAAAAAAAGGCTGCTAAAGTAACCAAAAATACCTTAGGAGCCAATAATGTCTTACGCGATTTTGAGAACAGCCAAATTGAAAAGCTTCGGAGAAATAGGAGGCTCGCTAGCGCACAACTATAGAGAGATTCAAACACTAAACGCAGACGAAAGCAAAGCCAAACTGAATGATCACATCGGCGGATTAACCGCTCACTGGACGATGGATCTCATTAAGGCGCGTCTCCCAAAGAAGTACCGAAGCGATGCGGTTTTGTGTGTCGAGTACTTGATCACAGCAAGCCCTGAATATTTTGAAGCTGGCGATGATGGGACTAAATATTTTGAAGATGCCGTAGATTGGCTCAAAGCTCGGCATGGTGCTGAAAACGTTGTAGCGACGACAGTTCACCGAGACGAAACGAGCCCACACCTTGTTGCTTACGTGGTTCCGTTGGACGATAAGGGAAAACTCAACGCCAAAAAGTACCTTGGTGGAAGGGTTGTACTAAGAAATATGCAGTCTGACTTTGCTAAGAACGTGGGTGAAAAGTACGGGCTTGAGCGAGGGATAGAGGGCAGCAAAGCGACTCATACCACGCTTAAACAGCATTACGGCACTGTAAACAAAGAGATGGCTGATCTATGCGCTTTCACACCCGATGCAGTGGCGCCAATCGTCAAAAAGAAAGGTGTTTTAAGGGATGACACCGAGACTTACGAGGAATTAGCGCACCGTCTTTCACTCGATGCAGCCAATTACTACAAACCTTTCGTCGTAAAAGCGGCTACAGCGACGAAGAGAGCTAAAGAGATAGAGAAGACAGCTAAAGCCCAACTAAAGGCGCTCAGGCCGCTTCAGGAGCTTACAGAGGGGCTTTCTGTACCCCAAATGAGCATCATGATGGGGTATGCGGATGAAATGCGCATGGAGAACGAGCTAGCGGCAAAAGCCCTGGCGGCTGAAAAAGCCCAGGAGGCAGCAGAGAAAGCAGCGGCTAAGGCGGCTTTTGAAGCTAAAGCAAGGGTTAAAGTGGAAGCAGAGCGCAGAGTTGCGGCCTTGCAAAAGGTTTCTAAGCAGCACATGACGGCAGGCATGACGTTCGGGATCATGGCCTTAAAAGCCATTGCCGTTGCTGGGGACTGGGAGAAAGTGGATTGGCCTAAGCTTGAGCAAGAAGCCATTGCGAGCTTAATTGAAAACGAATGGCCGGCAGATCAGGCGCTAAAAGCGATTTTAGATCATTCGCCTGATCGGGCATCTTTAACCGAGTCAGAAATTTCGCTCGAATTGAGCAAAATCAACCCCGTCAAAATCACTAATGAAGCTGCACCAGCCGCCCCAAAGCCTATGTAAGCCGCCTACTCGGCGGTTAAGTGAAGTTAAGCTATGCCGCCTTTTATCACGCTCAAACCGCTTGTTTTCATGCGATCATCTAGTGCTTTACGGTGATTAGAAGCGCTGCCCTTCCAGCCCATGTTTGGGTTTAGTCGGTAGGAGCGGCTAACACCAATTCTCGGGCCTTCAAAAAGCACCTCAAGAGCCAGTAGCTTCCTTATGCTGCGATTCATATTGTGTCTATCCATATCAATCTCTCGTGCAATTTCTGATTGATTTAGAACCAATAGATTTTCAAAATCCAGCTTTGCAAGTAGCGCAAAAAACACTTTCATATCACTTGCGCTTAGGTCGCTCTTAGCAAACATCAGTGCCGCTGCTTGAGACATAGCTAGCCACTCCTTTCCAAAACCATTAACTCGCTTTGGTGCAACGAACGCAACAAAGCCCTCTATAACTTCACCCGTAGATTTATCAAACTGACCAAATCCTTTTCGTGTCATACCTCGCATCCTAGTGTTGTCGTGGGAAGCAACATTGTTGTCTCCCACGACAACACTGTCAAGTGTAAGTCATTGTTATAGATTGTGTTTGTGAGTCCCCCTTCTGTATCTGTATTACTGTGTCTATTTTGAGGGTGGAATCACCCGTTGAAATAGGCACATGCCCTG
>NZ_CP136859.1 GCF_033807535.1 Oceanisphaera sp. IT1-181 | reverse complement strand
AGCAAAGCTATGGCTATGGATGAATTGTTAATTTCCACATCAAAAATGGATCCGGCCGACAGGCTTATTAATTCAACAGTCTTCCTTGCTTTAATTACAGCTGTCGCGGCTGAAATAACACCGGTTTTATTTGCCGTGGTTAAATATATTTTCTCTGTTAGGTCAAAGGATCATATAGGGTAGATTGACTCGAGGTGATTGATCTCGTAATCTCATACCTGAAACAAAAAAACCGCCAAAAGGCGGTTTAATTGATGGTTCGTAGGACGGCAATCCTATTGAACCGTGGGAAACATCTACTAGGGGATGCTTCCGAAACTGTTCCAATAGTGTAGCTGGCCTTGCCGCCTCACTTCAACACCTTTCAAAAAATCCCCTATTCAGATGTTTCCCTTGGCCGTCACCATGGCGTGAAAGCGTGGCCGGAGGGATTGGATTCAAGTCGTTGTTGCCCTCCATGCCGTGACGGTTAGACCGAACGGGGAAATCTCACATACGGTCTAGCGTGCGACGCGCACCAATGTTTTCCAGGAAGTCGCGTTCCTGGAGTATTTGCACACAGAGCGCAACGGGGAACCAACCACGGCCAGCTCTTAAAAAACGGCGCGGCAGTCCAGCCCTCATGGCGGGGACGAAAGCAGATACAGCAGACAATAGGTGTGTCTTCCCAGCGCGTGAGAGGGGCAACTGCAGCCAGCGGTGCCGATAGTGGGAAGCAAGGCGGATCATCCTGAAACCTAGTAATAGGTCAGGATGGCTTGCCTATCTTGAAGCGCAGCGAAAGATAGGCAAGCCTGCTTGCTGCTGAGGCCGTTGGCCGATTTCCTTTATGCCGTTTTTATTAGGTATATCAGGATTAAAATCAGGATCATCGAACCGGTTTCTCTCTTCATTTCTTTCTCCTTCTTAGTGTTTTTATTCGGGGTAGTCTGGCATCACGACCAAATGACAAACTCTCGGTTTTTCCTACTTGGTGTTTCTTTTACAAGATCATTTCAGAGAGAGTTTGGTGAGGTGGGTAAATCCGCTCCCAAAGGGCTGTCCAGCAGGCCGTGTTTTGGGCCTGTGGTCAGGAGGATTTATCCACGGAGGATGCTTCCTGGCTTTGCTTTTTCAGACTTTCGAGCGAACAATTTTGAGGACAAGCGCAGCGCCGTTCCGATAAATTGTGTAGTGAGTCCACATCATTTACGATGGGCGCACTTTTTCCCTCCGGAGCTTCCCATGAACTTTGCCATTTTGCGTGTCCAAAAACTGAAAGCAGCGGTGGCAGTTAGGCGGTCGATGAAGCACGCCTTTAGAGAACAAGACACCCCTAATGCTGATCCGCAACGCTTGATGCAAAACACTCACATCGGGGCGCAAACGGTGGCTGAAGGGATGGAGAAATTTAACGCCAGGCTGCCGGAAAAAGTCCGCAAAAATGGAGTGCTAGCGATTGAGTATTTGATCACGGCTAGCCCTGAAGCGATGCAGGGTAAAAAAAGACGCGAGCAGGATGATTATTTTTCGGATGCGTTGTCCTGGCTGAAGGAACGGCACGGCGCTGACAATGTGGTGTATGCCGGTATTCATCGGGATGAGACCACGCCGCATATGTATGCCTATGTGGTGCCGCTGGATGATCGGGGCAAATTGAATTGTCGGCACTTTTTGGGGGGCGCTAAGGCCTTATCGGACATGCAAACGGATTTTGCGGCTTCCGTGGGCAAAGTTCACGGCTTAGAACGGGGCATTGAGGGCAGCAGGGCGCGCCATACCACGGTAAGCCAATATTATGCGGCACTGGGCTTGGCAGAGCGGCCAACGAAAGCGCTCACGGCGCAAGATTTAAAGCCCAAAGTTTTGGAAAAGAAGCTTTTTAGTGTCGTCGAGGAAAGCCCGCAGATGGTCGCTGAGCGATTAAACCAGGAAATGAGGGCCCACTATGGCCCTGCACTTAAGGAAGCGGCCACGGCCCGTTTAGCCCGCACTCGGGCCAAAGAAATGGCCAAGACGGCAAAAGAAAAAGACCTGGCCCTGCAGAAGCTAAAGCCCTTAGTCGATGGGCTGTCCGAGTCCCAACTACAGGATCTGGCGAAGCAAGCTGCAGTGAAACGCCAAGAAAACAAAGTTGACCAGGAAGCGGAGCGGCGCGTCATGGCGTTGCCCAAGCTGAAACGGGTACACGGTGCGGTGCAAACGTTCGCGGAAAAGGCGCTATCTGCGTTGAAATTGGTGTCAGAGCAGTGGAAAAAAGTCGATTGGGGGTTGGTTGAGCGGGAGTCAGTCACGGAGATGCATGAAAACGGTTGGACGCTACGCCATGCCTTAAAAATCGTCTTGGAGCACTCCCCTGGAAGGGCGGGCGACTCTAAGGAAAAAGTAGCAGCCATGCTGAAAGAGGTGCCGGATACGCCTGGTAAAGAGCCGTCAGTGCGGGAACAGAAAAAAGACCAGGGTTATTCTCGGTAGTGGGGACTGCAGGCAGTTTCCACATGTGTAAATAGTGGGGCCAGCGGCCCCACTTAAAAATTACGCATGTGGAAAACGAGGAGACAATAGCCCCCCCCTAAATCGCTTATCAAACCCGCATGTTTAATAGATAGGTGAAGTAAAACGGTGATAGGCAAAAACGGTGGCTTTACCGGATAGGTGAAGTAAAACGGTGATAGGCAAAAACGGTGGCTTTACCGGATAGGTGAAGTAAAACGGTGATAGGCAAAAACGGTGGTTTTACCGGATAGGTGAAGTAAAACGGGGAGATCGAGTTTAACTGCGGTTTTCTCTACTACTCTGGGTTTTTAGCCGCGAACTCGCACTTCCTGAAAGCCAATTTCCCGCGCAGACGCGAACGCCGCGTCCAACGAATGAAAAATCCGCTCCACTTCTACGCCATTCCGTTTTCTATTCAAACATAACGCCACCAGGGCGCCGTTTCTGCGCTTAACGTGCAGATTCCAGCGTGGTGCTGGCCCCGATTCGAGAATGGCCGGCAACAACACACAACTTTGCAGATCGCCGGCCTCAAACAGCAGGCGGAGTTGGTCAACGCGCATAAGGAGGTTTTACCTGTGCAAATTGGGATTTTGTCAGGTCAGGGTAGCGGCAAAACGGGGATTTGTCAGCGCACCACGGGCGTGATGCGCTCACTTATTGAACATAACGTTCGTTATCGGTAGTTGAGACTAAATAAATTCTCGATTAACACTCGAAATCCGAGAGGTGTCGTGCCATACTCTGCCGTGTAGTAATGTTTTTTAAGAGGATAGAGAAGTGCGTGAATTGACTGACTCTGATTCCTCTGACAAAGGCCAATGCCGCATTACCGCACCTTTGCATGACCTCGTAGAAACTTACGTAGTTGAGCTCGATGCGAAAGAATGGGTAGTTTGGTCTGATGAGGATTGAATGCTTTCCTGGGGGGTAAACTCCCAGGATGGTAAGTAGAGTACGGTTACACGAGCTTCATTTTTGTTTTGTTGGGTTCCCTCGGGGAGGGGTGAATATGAAAAATGTGAGACTCCAATTTGAGGTGTCTGAAGAGAAATCAAAAGAGATAGATGCTCTTATGAAATCTTTCGGCATAACGACAAAAAAAGAGTTGCTGAATAATGCTTTGACATTATTAGATTGGGCTCTGGAAGAAAAAACTTCCGGACATGAAATCGCAGCAATAGATAAGGTCAATAAAGAGTTCCATACTCTTAGGATGCCTATTTTTAATAATGTAACAAAGAAGCATAACAAGGCAATTAAACAGGATTAATATTTAATTATTACTGTTTGATTTAGGCCAGAGGCCAGGACTTTTAAGTCCTGGCCTTTTGTTTTTTTAGGAGGTGATTTGAGCAACGGTGAAGCTAAGCTAGACGGTTACAACGAGGTCTTTAGATCAATAGTACAGCCCAAAGAACTTCTGTCTCTTGAGGTTGATGATCTTACTGACACTGGTGGTTTAGATCTAAATCCGAACGAGTATTTAAAATCTGACATTAAAGATAAAGACGTGGATAGATGGTTGAGAATTATATTAGCAATAATGCTGGTTCTTACCGTTTGTTTAATTAATGGATTGGTTTTTTACTTTATA
>NZ_CP136858.1 GCF_033807535.1 Oceanisphaera sp. IT1-181 | reverse complement strand
AATCATTTCGGCCTGTCGTTTTGATTGGCGGTTAATCATGGCACCCCGATCTATGTAAAACCCCTAGAGCTTTACATATATGCCTCATGTACATGAGACATATCAAAAAATGAACAATCTGCTTTAGAGCCTTACCACACAAGGGATACAAGCATTTAAAACCCTATTATTTTATGTGTTCTCTCTTAATCTCATTAGTGGCCTTGCCCCTAGGCGATGCCTAACCCCAGATTTACACACCGCCCCTGCGCTGCGCTTGAGGGATAAAGGCGGCCAAGGCCGCAAAAACCTAACGGCCAAATCCGCGGCTGTTTGTTTGGTCTTGTGTAACGGCTTGGATCACCTCTGGCTGTGCAAAAACGGCCTTAACCGTGCGCTGGCAATAGTCCAGCTCATGCCCTGCCTTACGGGTCGGAAGTTCAGGGCTGGCCTGCTCTAGCGCCTCTACGATGCTGCTAGGGTCATACCCCTTTTTAGCCATTGAGGTGCAGATCATGTAATCGGCTTTCGATATATCCATGGACTCCCCATAACGCTCTGTAAGCGTTTTTAGCTGGTTTTGGTACTCACGTATGGCTTTGCTTGGGAAATCGCTTGTGCGTCCGTTTAGGGCGCTTTCTAGGCGTGTCTTACGCTCGGTTACAGCCTGTTGGTTTTGTACGTCCTTGGTCGTTGCGTCCACTAAGGCGGTTCCGTTCGTGGCAGATTTACCGCTCGACTCATGAGATAAAACCCATGGGTTATGCCCCATTTCGTTTGTATGTTCGGGTTTTTTGTTTGTAAAGCCCGCTAAGCGTCCGTAATGCCGCCAATCTGCGCTGTTTGCGTCAGCGCCAAAATGTGAGGCTATGGATTTGCTTATGTGGGTGGCAATAGCAGGATCAAGCGGCTTTTCTGATACTCGAATCCACGCTTGATAGTTTTTCGGGCTTGTTTCGATAACGGTGGCCGGCTCCAATCCCTTGGCTTTCATTTGCGCTATTTGGCCTTGATTTACGTCATCAACAAGTATGATCCCGTGGTTTTTATCGCCCGATGGCCGAATGTAAATATCAGCCCCTTTGGCGTTTTCACGCTTTAGCCAGGGCACCGAATTCAGCAGCTCTTTATCAGTCCATTTACGGCTCATCATTTGCCCGTTTTTGTCCCTGATTCCCACTTCAAAATCGGTGCATTTCATAGCCGTGATCTGGCGCCTAACAGCTAGGTAAGTTTTATCGTTCACCAGCCCAACCGAATTATCAGATAGCTGATCCCGTCTTGTTCCGTCAGGCTTGGATTGAATAAGATTAGCAATACGATCAGCAGCACTAGAATAGGTGTTAGTGAAGCCATTAGAACCCACAACCAAATCCGACGACCCAGCCCCCCTATTGTCTCCCTCGCCTTGTCTGTCGTGTTCCAAACCCCGTTGGCGGCTTTGTTCATTTCTTTCGCTACTTCCGTCCATTGGTCGGCTGATTTCTTTTGGTAACTCGTCCACTCTGCCGCTTGCCTTTTGCTCGCTTCCTCTTGGGCTATTATCGACTGTTCCGCTCGGTCTGATAATTCCGCTAGGGCTATCGCCAATGGCTCGATCTCCATTGCCAATTCCTCCACGTTCCGTACGTTTTTTAGTTTCGATATTGTGCTCATAGTTTAATACCCTTATTTCCGTTTCTAGCTGTTTGATTTCCTGATTTGCAGCATCAACATTTAAAGCAATTTCTGCTCTGTCTGTTTTAATTCCTCGGTTTTCCATTTCAATAACTTTTGCACCGATATGAATTTGCGGCACTCTATTTATGCCTTGCTCTTCTAGTGTTCTGTGGTCTATCCGTGCATCACTTCCAGCTAAAGCTAACGCTTTGTTAGCGTGTTTTTCCCATGATGATCTTGTGTCGTTTAACCAATCTTTACGGCGGCTTGCAATGTCTGCTTTTTTAGCACCGCCTTTCTCTGGCTCTTTGGAATTATAACGCTTGAACCATTTGTCAGGCGTCCGACTTATCCCATCATTTATTCGTTCTGAAATCATAAGATGACAATGAGGGTTATCACCATTTCCTGCATGGATCGCTAGCGTGTAAGTTAGATTTAGTTTCCCTGTTAAATGGTCAGCAAAACTACCAGCTAGTTTTTTTTGCTGCTCGACTGTTAGTTCTGTCGGTAAAGCAAATTCCACTTCACGAAAAAGCGTTGCATTGGAACGCTCATATAAATCCGATGCGTCCCAAAATTCACTAGGTTTTTCTACCCACTCGGGCATGTTCCCCGATTGGGTATAAACGACTTCATCTTTATCACGGGAATATTTATTTTCCCGTTGTATGTAGTCAGACTTGGCCTTAGCTGACTGGCCGTTTTTTCGGCTGCCAGTTTTAACTGTCAGGTGATAAATGGCCATGAATTTTAAACCTCAAGTTAAAAATTTGTCTTGGTCTATCTTAGCTCTAAAGGTGGCACACCTTCGCACGGGGTTTCTCAAAGGAGCGCAGCGAGTGCAGGAGAAACCCCTAAGTGCGCCCTCCTCTCTTCGCTCGGTGGTTAGATTGCGCCCTGCTCCATCTGATGATACTCTAATGCTTACCGTAAAACAAAGAGGTAAGCAATGAGTAAATCAGATGATCGACTAGCTAAACTTGAAGAAAAGAGAGCGAAAATAAACGCCGAAATTCAAAGAGTAAAAGCAAGGGAGCAGCAGCAAAAAAGGAAGGATGAAACAAGGCAGAAGGTTCTGATTGGTGCGATGATATTAGCTAAGGTTGACAGCAAGGAATGGCCAGAAGACAGGCTGCAAACTGCTATGGATCAATTCTTAGACCGTGATAGTGATAGGGAGCTTTTTGGACTTGGTAAAAAAGGCGTTGTCAGCAGTGACAATAACGCCCCTGAGTGATGCACTTTACTTTGCGGCCTTGGCCGCCTTTATCCCTCAAGCGCAGCGCAGGGGCGGTGTGTAGTTAGTGAATGTTTGGCTAGTGCCATGCGGCTGGGGTTTCATCTTCCATCTTTACTAAAGTTCGCTGCTGTTGGCTGGCTGCAATCAATGTGCAGTAGTCAAGATTTAACCCCAGTTCGTGCATAGTCTTAAAGGAAAAAGTACCCGCTTCTTTCTCGTCGTTTGTGTAACCACGCGCATCTTTTTTCCAAAATCCCTTTTCACTTTTTATATAATAAGTCATTCGTTATTTCTCGCTATATCTCTAAAGAAATTTAACTGCTCGCAATACTTTTCATAATCTTCCTTTGCTTCTTTAGCATTGGGATCATAGTCGTAATGCTCGCACCACTTTTCAAAACTTTCCATTCATAAACCCCGCTTAACGGTTAACGCTCGTGCTCTTCATAATTTAAACAACGGTCACATAAAAAACCACGACCCTTGGTATAATAAAACACACCATGACAGCCGCAATCTTCACAGCCGATATTAGTTTCTTCGTCGTCGTCCCTGTCTTCATGATCTGCGTTTGTTTCGTGCATTTTAACACTCCTGTTTTAGTGGTTAGTCCAAATCTAAATCTGTTTGATCTGGTGGTGGTAATTTGTCATTACCGACTACCATTCTTTCAGATTTTGAAATTAGTGTTGGCACCCGTTTCAACTTAACTTTAGGGTTTGCTCTTAGGTCTTTATCTTGCTCGTCTAGAGTAGTTATTACCTTGGCGCTAAAGTCTGATAAATAGCGATTGTTCCCCTTGTCTGTCCAGAAAACAGCACTATTCAAAATGTAGGCGTTTGCGGTGCCGACCTTGACAACTTGAACCCATTTATCTTCCTTTAAAACTCTCACAGCTCTGTCTAATGTTGGCCGTGATTTTCCTAGAATTGTCTCCATGGCTTTGAACGAAATCATAACAGCGTTTTGCTTGTCCATAGACTGGGCTAGAACCATCAGTAAATCGAGTGCTAAGGCGCTCTTAGCTCCTAGCTCTCCAATCGCTCTTAGCTCTGCTCTGGACACTTGAACAAAGTCCATGTTTTTAGGTAATCGCTGAGAAATTCGCTCGGCTTCAAGCAAGTCAGACATTTTTATAACTTGCTGCCTTAATCTTTGGATTTCGTCTTCTTGATTGCTCATAAATTAGCCTTTACATATATGTCTCATGCCATGATCGAAACTCAATCATTTGTCGTTAAACTCTAATCATTTTGTGATTGAAGTCA
>NZ_CP136857.1 GCF_033807535.1 Oceanisphaera sp. IT1-181 | reverse complement strand
TTCATCCACCAAAGATCCCCAGGCCAAGGCGACGCCCTGCCCATTAATGGCTGCCTGCAGCAGCATAGGATAATTGTTGATATTGATGCGATTACGAGGCGTCACGGGCGCTAGCCCAACTTGAACGAACCACTCTTGCCAGCTAAGCCAGTCACGTTGAGACTCGTCAAGATATAATAGTGTCTTACCAAAGAGGGCTTCTGGAGAATCCCAGTCATGACACCGCTCCAGATAGGCCGGGCTACAGACCGGAAACACTTCCTCTGGAAACAAAGTAGTGACCTTCATATCGGCAGGAGGAAGCCGACAATAAAAGAGTGCAATATCACAATCTAGCCGGCGATAGTCCGTAACCTGATCGGAGGCAAGAATACGTAAGTCTATTTCCTCATGCAGCTGCTGAAATTCCGCTACCTTGGGTAATAGCCAGAGCGCCGCCATCGCATTGGTGGTGGCCACGGTAATTTGCTGCTCTCCCTGCCACTTCTTGATTTCACCGGTGGCCTGAGCTACATCCAGCAAGGCACGATAGATAGTCTGATAATATTGCAAGCCGGTCGGGGTCAAGGAAATATTGCGGTTGGCCCGCACAAACAAATCCTTACCAAGATATTCTTCCAACTGGCGAATTTGGCGACTGATCGCGCCTTGGGTGACGCTGAGCTCATTGGCTGCCAATGTAAAACTGAGGTGGCGCGCCGCCGCTTCAAACACAATAAGACCGTGCATTGGCGGCAGTGGCATAATTCTTCTTGTCGCTCCTAACATTTTTCCAGACTCCCTAATCTGTCCTTCTAGTCAGGCACTTTAACATCATTTTTACAAGCAATCTGAGAGATCAAAGGTACAAAAAGTAGTAACGTGAACTCGAGCATCTTCCCCAAAAAATATAAAAAAATGCTCCCGCTGACGACGGGAGCTAAAAGGATTCACTCAAATACATTTTGTATTAAAAATATCTAAGCGCTCATTTTAATCATCCAGCAAAACCGCTTCAAATGAGTAAGATGTCAGGTTTTCCACCCCAGTTTCCGTGATCAGTATTTGGTCTTCCAGCTTCACACCTTCTCTGCCACCCACAGCTCCCACATAAGCCTCCACGCAAAGCGTCATGCCCGGCTCCAATACGCCATCATAGCCATGGCCTTCAAGATCTTCGGGATAACGGATGCAAGGGTATTCATCACAAAGCCCCACTCCATGCATCATGACCCCGTATCGCTGGGCCCGATACTGCTCGGGTAGAAGCAGGCCTGCTTCGGTCACCTCTCTAAAACTCATACCCGGTTTCAATATGCTCATATTGTGCTTGATATGCTCATAGGCTACCCGATATAGCGTTTTTTGCTCCACCGTGGGCGCTTGCTCACCAATCAGCCAAGTACGTGAAATATCAGCACACATACCATAAGGGCCAATCAAGTCGCTATCGAAAGCCAGCAACTCTCCTTTCTGCACTATTCTTGGGCCACATTCCTGAAACCAGGGGTTAGTACGGGGGCCGGAGGACAGAATGCGGCACTCGATCCATTCACCGCCACGACGGATATTTTCTGCATGCAAAATGGACCAAATGTCGTTTTCGCTCACGCCGGGCACCGAGGCCTGCTGCATTAGCGCCATGGCAATTTCGGTGGACGCAATAGAGCAGCGCATGGCGTTAATTTCATCTTCGTTTTTAATCGCCCGAGCCAGCTCCATGACCTCCTGGCCATCGGAGATCTCGATGCCCAGACGCTGCAATTGAGTGAAGCCCGCCATTTCAATTTTGTCGACAGCTAACCTTCTATTGCTGCCTGCATGCTCTTGCAGTACCGATTGCACTTCGGCGGCGAATTTAGCCGCATGCTCCTCTGTTCTGTTACCGGTCTCGAAGTAGAAAAAGGCGGCCCCGCCCCTGACTTCTTTAACGAGGGGTAGATGGGCGGACAGGTGCTCACAGTTATGAAAATCCCACAAAATGACATACCCAGCCGCCGACACAAAGCAGGCTCGAGCATGATTATGCGCGATCCACAGCTGCATGTTAGTGGTGTCCGTTGCATAGCGAATATTCAGCGGATCAAACAACAACACACCAGCCAGATCCCGCTTCTGCAACTCGCCAACGATTCGTTGCAACCGATACTCGCGCATGCGCGACAACGTAGGCACCGTGAGCCCTAGCGAGTCCCATTCTTTGAACGCAAGATTAGTCGGGCCTATCTCAACACGATTATTGTCGTTCAGAGAGCCATCGGCCTTGAAATGCCCCCGGCGACGATCAGGATCTATTTTTCTGTTTGATGAGGCCATCGATAAAATGCGAGCACTGTCCATTGCTTACCCCTGCTTGTAATGACCGATGCCAAAATTGGCATACTCGGATGCACAGTCAGCCCCTCCTATAAAAACGGGCATGTTAATAAAATGTCACAAACGACCAAGGGAGAAAAACGAATAAAAATCAGCTTCGCATGAGTTACACGCATGGGAAGGCGCCTGCCGCCGTTACAGATGCCAGAAAGACCAAAGCCAGCCTTAAAGGCTGGCTTTTTGCTCTGTATTAGGCTTGTAGTAATCATCGGCTGGGTCAGCCACTGTTGCCTTATTCGCGGTGTGTTAAAACACTGATACATGCAGGGTTCAGTTTGCCACTAAGTAGCTTTCAATCGCAGTAGCCCATCAGAACGTTTTACCAGCAATGCCAGTTCCTGCTTTAACAACTGGCTAAACTCCTCAGTGGCCCGAGACCGTGCCCTGTGTGCCGGATACAAAAGGTGATAGGAAAATGATACCCAAGGTTCGAAGGGACGAAACACCAGATTGGTAGAGGAAAAATGTAGGGCAGTAATCGGATCGACCAGCGCCACCCCCGAGCCAGCATCAACAAAGGAACAAGCCACGTGCGACAGCTGAGTATCGAACACCAGCTGTCGGCTGACCTTGGCCTGGTCAAACACTTCGTCCACCTTGTAGCGTACGCTCTGCTCCGGGCCCATTGAAATAAAGGGCTGATCCCGCAAATCCTCCGGCACTATTACTGCCTTTTCTGCCAGCGGATGACTCGCCGGCAGGGCACAGACCAAGGCCGCATCTCCCAGCACCTCCACCGCCAGCGCCGGATCGGCCACATTAGTGGCTCCGATACCAACATCGAAATGCTGAGTCGCTATCCAGTCGGCCACCTGCTGGGAGCTGCGCACCTGCAGCGTCATATTCACCCCCTGATGGTGCCGACTGAACTGCTGCATCACCCGTGGCAGAAAGCCTAACGCAATAGCCGGCATGGCCGCCACTTTGAGGCTGCCACGCTGAAAGTCGCGTAATTCTTCCGCCATGGTCGCCAATCGCTCGATACCGACGAAAGAGCGCTCAACCTCTTCATACAGCAACAGAGCTTCGGGGGTCGGCGCCAATCGCTTGTGATGACGCTCGAACAGTTTGATCTGTACCGACGCCTCAAAGTCACTGAGCAACCGGCTCACCGCAGGCTGCGAAATGTAGAGCTGCTCTGCCGCTCCCGTGGTCGTGCCGGTGATCATCACTGCCCGAAATGCTTCCACCTGTCGGTAGCTTAACTTTGCCATCACTTGTCTCTCTGAATATTGTCACGATATACAGATAACATTACGTTATACAAAGGCTAATTAAAACGATTGGTTGTTATGTTTTTGTGAATGTAACATTAACAACAGGTAGAGATGGTGCAGAACATCAACTCTACAAGTGAACCGAACAAATGCATGGACAAGGAAAAGGACATGGAAACGGTATTCAAATACACACTGACTCTGCTGATCACTACAGTAGCCGGATTTCAGGCCGTGCAGGTGATTTCGCGCTACGTGTTTGAGACTCCCATGATGGGGTTGGAGGAAATGGCGTTAATTCCTACCATGTGGCTTTATATGCTGGGAGCAGTTAATGCTTCCCGGGAAGATACCCAAATTCGCGCTAATGTGCTGGATGTCTTTCTCAAAACAGATAGAGCACGTCTCTGGCTGGTAGTGATTTCCGAAACTATCAGCTTGATCATATCCAGTTGGCTGACTTGGTGGGCTTGGGATTATTTCAAATATGCCAATCGAGTCTGGAAGGAGAGCCCAACCCTCTACATTCCCACCATCATCTATGAAGCCGCCCTGTTTATGGGTCTGGTAGTGATGACCCTCTATGGGGCTTGGCATCTTCTGAAACACCTACGAACGCTGTTGGCCAGCGGTGAAGCCCACCGGGTCGATACCATCCGCGAGCCGGCCGAAGTAACCGAGTTCAAACTGCTCACGGAAGAACAGAAGGGAGAGAAGTTCCATGATTGAAATCGCGATTCTGGCCTTTGCCGTACTGGTGGTTCTACTCACCATCGGCGTGCCACTGCCCTATTGCTTCGGCGGCGGCCTGATGGTGATGAGCATAGCAGGTGGCGCCACCATGAAAGGCACCATGTTGTGGGGCTTTAGCCAGTTGGCCACCCCCGTGCTGCTAGCCGTCCCGCTATTTGTATTTGCCGGCACCTTGATGAGTGTTAGCGGCATAGCCGGCAGCTTGCTCAAGTTCGTCAACATCTTTGTCGGCCGAGTACGTGGCGGCCTCGGTGTAGTGGCCACGATCAGCTGCGCTATCATAGGCGCCATTTCTGGCAGCGGCCTTACCGGCATCGCCGCCGTAGGCCCACTACTGATCCCAGAGATGGAGCGTCAGGGCTACCCTCGCGCCTATGCCACCGCGCTGATCGCCAACTCCTCAATTCTGGGTCTGCTGATCCCGCCCAGCGTTACCATGATCGTCTACGGCTGGGTTACTGAAACCTCGATTCTGGCCAGCTTCCTCGCCACTCTTGGCCCGGGCCTGCTGATCATGCTCAACTTCTGCCTGGTCAACTTGGTCATGGCACGTAAGTTTCCGCTGGTAATGAACGATCCAAAGCCTTTCCACGAGGCCATTCGCGAAGGCGCCGCCCGCACCGTGCACGCCCTGCCCGCATTGCTGATGCCAGTAATCATACTGGGTGGTATCTACGGCGGCATCATGACCCCGACCGAGGCTGCAGCCATCTCAGTTATTTATGCTATCCCAGTAGGATTCATGATTTATAAAGGGCTTACCTGGCGCAACTTTATTGAGTCCGGTAAAGAATCCGCCACTGCGGTCGGCGCCATCCTAATAATGGTGTTGTTCAGCCTGATGCTGAGCCAAATCTACGTGATGGAAGACATTCCTCAAGCGTTGGTGGATGCCATCTTCGAGATTACTGACAACAAAGTACTGCTGTTGATCATGGTCAACGTGTTTTTGTTCCTGATCGGCATGGTAGTCAACGATGTAACCGCCATCATACTAACTGCGCCACTGTTATTGCCACTGATGTCTGCCCTAGGTGTTACGCCCATACAGTTTGCCGCCATTATGGGCGTCAACACTGCCATGGGCGGTGTAACCCCGCCCTATGCCAGCATCCTCTACATGGGTGCTCGCATCGGCAAGGTGCAGTTCACCCAATTAATCAAACCAGCCATGATACTGCTGCTGTTCGGCTACCTGCCGGTAGTGGTACTGGTCTCGGTATGGCCCGATTTATCTGAATATATTCCAGCCCTGTTTGGCTATTGATCACCAAGGAGAACAACATGAAAAAACGGATTGAATACAGCACTCTGGCCAAGAGTATATTGTTATCACTAGCCCTCGTCGGCACCGCCGTTGAGGCAGCAACCCTCAAAATTTCCCACGTGCGGCCACAGGGGACCGCCATCGACTTGGACGTGCGCCAGCTGTCCGACGAGCTGAAGGCCGCCACCGATGGCGACCTCAAGCTCAAGGTCTATCCGGCCAACGCACTCGGCGACTATACGGTAGTGCAGGAGCGGGTCAGCTTGGGCGCTATCGATATGGCGGTACAGCCGCCCTCTGCCGGTGCCGACAAGCGTTTTCAGATCATCTACATGCCGTATATGGTGAAAAACTGGAACGATGCCCGCGAGGCCTATACGCCGGGCTCACCGCTGCGCAACACTATCGACGAGCTATATCAGGCGCAGGATATCAAGGTGCTGGCCGCTTGGCCGGTATACTTCGGTGGCATAGCCCTCAACCGAGAAGTGGATCAGGTCACAGACCCAGCACACGACAAAGGCGTGAAGCTGCGGGTACCGCCGATGAAATCGTTCCAACTGCTAGCCGACAACACCGGCTTTATCGGCTCGCCTCTTCCCTTCTCTGAAGCCTTTACTGCGGTGCAGACCGGGGTGGTGGACGGTGTAATGGGCTCGGGTGCCGAGGGCTACTACGCCTCTTTCCGCGATGTTACCAAGTCTTATGTTCCACTCAACACTCACTTCGAGGTGTGGTTCCTGCAGATCAATGCCGAACGGTACGCGGATCTGGATGACGATGATCGCGCCGCCCTAGACCAGGCAGCTAAAACCTTCGAACAGCGCCGCTGGGAATCCGTCCAAGGTGAACAGGCCTCCTATGAGCAGCGCTTAGCCGATGCCGGCGCCACCATAGTTGAAGTAACCGATGTCAACATCGACGCCTATGCCGATGTCGCTCGGGAACAGATCTGGCCCGAGATCATGAAAGACATCGGTCAGGACTGGGCCGAGCAAGTTCTGAATCCATTCAAGTAAATCAATCGGGCCCTCTCGGGCCCGGTTTTCCCATATTGCCAAAGGAGAACACGATGTCGGTTCGCAACCATGCCAGCCGCAATGAGACCGATGTTGCCATCATCGGCGGTGGTCTGGTGGGCATGTCCCTTGCTTATGGCCTGCTTCGTCAGGGCAAAAGGGTCACTGTCTTCGACGAAGGCGATCAGGCGCTGCGGGCCTCCCGCGGCAACTTCGGTCTGGTCTGGGTACAAGGCAAGGGTGACACCTGTCCCGAGTATGCCCAACTATCCCGACTGTCAGCTCATCTCTGGCCAGAGCTGGCCGCAAGCTTACAGCAAGATACCGGCATCGATATCGAGCTGCAGCAACGCGGCGGCCTTTATGTCTGCCTAGATCAGCAGAGCTTGCAGCAAAGAGCCAAAATGCTAGCCAAGATGCAGCAGGACGCCGGCGGCGATTACCCCTTTGAGGTGCTGAGCGTAGAACAGGCACGGGAAAAGGAACCGGCTCTAGGACCCGATATCGCTGGCGCCACCTGGTCGCCGATGGACGGCCACCTTAATCCGTTACTGTTGTTTCGGGCCCTGCATCAGGCCTTTGAGCTACACGGCGGGACTCTTATTAACGGTAAGCCTGTGCAGCATATTAAACCCCAGCAAACCGGTGGATTCGAGATCCAGCTGGACAACCACAGCCTGAAGGCAGGCAAAGTAATACTGGCAGCCGGCCTGGGCAACAAGGCACTAGCACCGCAACTGGGCCTGCATGCGCCGGTTGAACCCAACCGGGGTCAGGTACTGATCACCGAGCGGCTCAAGCCCTTTATCAGCTATCCCACCGGCCATGTACGCCAAACCGGCGAAGGCACGGTGCAGTTGGGTGACTCCAAAGAAGATGTGGGCTTGGATACCGGCACTACCGCCGATGAACTCGGCAAGATTGCCGCCCGAGCCATCCGCATGTATCCGGTGCTAAAAAAAGTAAGGTTGATCCGATCTTGGGGCGCCCTGCGGGTAATGACCCCGGACGGTTATCCCATTTATCAACAGTCGGCCCTATATCCCGGCGCCTATGTGGTTACCTGCCACAGCGGCGTCACACTAGGTGCCGTGCATGCTGGCCCTTTAGTTGACTGGCTACTTGGCCGAGACATAGATATTTCCCTGGAGGCGTTCAGTGCAGACCGATTCCCCTTTTAACCGACTGGCCACCACCCCGGCCGAGGCCGTCACCCTGGAAATCGACGGCCAACCCTTCATCGCCCGCGAGGGTGACTCGGTGGCTGCCGCTCTGCTGGCCGCCGGCGCCGTACCGTCGCGCACTACACCAGTTTCTGCTAGCCCTCGCGCGCCTTACTGCATGATGGGAGTCTGCTTCGAATGTCTAGTAGAAGTCGATGGCTTAGCCAACGTCCAAGGCTGCATGGTGCAAGTAATCGAAGGTATGAAAGTGCGCTGCCAGTCTGGGGCCCGTGAGCTCACAGAGGGAGACTTCCATGAAGCAGTATGATTTGGTGATTGTCGGCGCTGGCCCCGCGGGCATGGCTGCAGCCACCGCCGCCGCTGAACAGGGTCTAACCGTCGCCGTGCTAGACGAACAGGCCGCTCCCGGTGGTCAGATATACCGTGCCATCTCGGCGCCCGCGCCGCAGGATGAACACATACTTGGGCAGGACTACTACCATGGCCGCCAGCTGCTGGCGCCGTTTACTCAGGCCGAGGTGGATTATATTCCGGCTGCCACCGTGTGGGAAATCACCCGCGAACGGGAAGTGCGACTGTCGGCCCAGGGCCAAGCTCGTACTCTGCGCGCAGGCAGAATCCTGCTGGCCACCGGCGCCCAAGAACGCCCGGTACCCTTTCCCGGCTGGCAGCTGCCTGGGGTGATGAGCTGCGGCGCAGCCCAGATTATGCTCAAGACCAGCGGCCTGACTCCCCCGGCACCGCTGATCTTGGCCGGTAGCGGCCCGCTGTTATTACTAATCGCGTTGCAGCTGCATCGGGCTGGTGTAGAAATCGCCGCCGTGCTCGACACCACCCCCAGAGAAAACTATCTCAAGGCCGGCCGTCACCTCGGTGGCGCGTTGCGCGGTTGGAAGGTACTGGTCAAAGGACTGGGTTATATGACTAGGCTCAAAGGCTCGAGCGTTCGCTGCCTGAGCCGAGTAAGCGGACTGCGGGCCGAGGCCGATGATCACGGCAAGCTGTCTCGGATACGCTTTACCCATAAGGGCAAAGAGCAGACTCTGAACGCCACCAGTCTGCTGGTGCACCAGGGCGTAATACCCAATGTACAATTAAGCCGGGCTATCGGCATCGACCACCAATGGGACGAACAGCAGTTATGCTGGCACCCCCGTACCGACTTTTGGGGTGAAACGAATATCCCAGGGATCTTCATTGCCGGTGATGGCGCGGGCATCGGTGGAGCTGTGGCCGCCGAACAAGCCGGTCGTCTGTCCGCTTGGCAAATTGCTCATCAGTTGGGCAAACAAAGTCCTGTCGATAGGGATAGGTTAGCCGAGCCGGTACGCCGAGATCTAGCCTCGATACTGGCGATTCGTCCCTTTCTCGATGTGCTTTACCAGCCCGCCAAAGAGTTTCTCACGCCGTCCGACGACACCTTAGTATGTCGCTGCGAAGAGATCACGGCAGGTGACATTCGCCGCTTTGTCCAATCTGGCTGTATCGGCCCCAACCAGACCAAGGCTTTTAGCCGAGTCGGTATGGGTCCTTGTCAGGGCCGGATGTGTGGCCTGACGGTAACGCAGATTATTGCCGATACTCGCCAGACTACTCCGGCCGAGGTTGGCTATTATAACATTCGCTCACCGATCAAGCCGCTGACCTTGCAAGAGCTGGCCAGCCTTGCAGATAACGATTCATCACAAAGCGCAACTGAAAACAACTAAATACAAAACAGCCGCCGTACTGGATACCGCGGCTTCAACCTTTTCAGGAGACACCATGACTCTAGTACGCCATCACACCAGCGAGCGCATGAGCCGCACCGTCGTTCATAACAACACCGCCTACCTTTGTGGCCAGGTGGCCGAGGACCGTAACCAGAACATCACCGAGCAGACCCGCACTATGCTGGCCAAGGTCGATAACCTGCTGGCCGAGGTCGGCAGCAGCAGCCAGAATCTGCTGAGCGCTACCATTTATGTGAAAGACATGAGCCTATTCGCCGACATGAATCAAGTATGGGACGCTTGGGTGCCAGCCGGTCATGCACCTGCTCGAGCCTGTGTGGAAGCCGCCATGGCCAGCCCCGAGTTGTTAGTGGAAATCTCGGTGATCGCTGCCATTCCCGATATCTGATCTTGCCTCTAGAAACACTAAAGCCAGTCCTTGCGGCTGGCTTTTTGTGCTCTGCATTAGGCTTGTGGCCCTTGCTCCCAGCCTTTCACTCTATTCGAATATGGCCTTTGTGGTGCTTATCCTCAGTAATCCCCTCATTTTAATAGCAGATCGCGTCATGTTAGTCGCATAATCTAAATATGCACTAACCTCCGAAATCAGCTGAGACCGTATTGTGCTTAAGGAGAGAGCATTTTTTAAGTTACGCAGTACCACAGTAGAGTTTCGTCATTTATTACTACTGTTGCTCTCAAACTCAGGTGTGGCGCGGTTCATATGAGGGGATTGGTAAGGTGCTTATCGGTGGGGTAAATCGACTTAAATTGAAATTAATTATTCTAGTTGCAGAAAACGATGGCGATTATAAGTGATTCGCCACAGAGCACTTTGGGTAAGTTCAACCAAGGTATTGATATCGAAGATGGGAACTTGTATTTCTTCCTGAATAGAAGCAGAAAATGCTGATAAGTCAGTACACTCTAAAACAAGTACATCAATATCATATTGTTTTTTTAGCTCTCCAGCTGAGCTTCGTATTTCCTGCTCCATGATTTTCATATCGAAATCGTGCTGTTTTCCTTCAACTATACATGTCCAGAAATGTTCTTTCCCTTCCATTCCTTTGATGAATAAATTATCTTGGTGAACAACTCCTACAGCCTGAAGATGTTCAGATGTTAGTGCCTGTTTACTTGCGGTAAGAATACCGATTCGAACATTCGGAGAGTACATCATCTGTAGCAGTGGAACTTGCAGCAAACTTGAGAGCAAAACTGGTATGTTGACTGACGCTGCAATCTCTTTTTGATACAGAGCGAGAAATCCACAACTACCGCTGATTGCTTCAACTCCACTCTGTTCCAGATCCTTAGCCGCCTGAATAAAGGGTTCTATTAACTCAGGTGTTCTCTCGAACAATAAACGTTTCACATCAACACCTTTAACGACATACTGAATAGTGGGAAATTTAAATGTTGTCGGATTACGTATATGACCACTGGGTTTAGGAAATTTTGAATCCAAACAGATAATGCCAATTGGAGTATCGTAATTGTCACTTCCACCTTTAATTAACATAACTCACCTCCATTGTTTTAAATATACTTATATTATTAGGTTTTTATTATAAAGGTTAAGAGTATTTATGAACCTATTGTTAAAGAAAACGTGTCGGTGATAGTGCAGCGGCTAGCTCATCCGGTTGAAAGTTGGATAAACAGTCAGCCACCAATTGTCCTGTCACCGCTGCCAATGTCATGCCTAGGTGACCATGACCAAAAGCGAGTATGACGCGTTTATTTTCAGGAAGGGGACCGATAACGGGCAATGAGTCGGGAGTGCTATGGCGTACTCCCATCCAGCGTGAAGCTACCGATACCGGGCGCCCAAATAGGCTTTCTGCCCACTCCTGCATATGCTGGTATCTGACTTGTGCTGCTGGCGCCGTCGGTCGAGCAAATTGCGTGGTACCAGCGATGCGGATACCATTATTCATTGGGGTCGCATAGAAATAATGGTCGAGCCAACCGACGGGCCGGTTCAGCACCAAATCTTTATCGTTCAACATCAGATGATAACCTCGCTCGCTCACTACCGGGAGTTTTACTTTCAAAGAGGCGAGTAGCTGCTGATTCCCCATGCCGGCACAAAGTACTACGGCGTCGGCGACCAATTCCTGTTCACTCGTTCGGATCAGCACTTTGTCACCTGATTGTTTGATAGCATCTACGGATAACTGTTGATAGTTCAATCCCTGTTTCAACAGTTGCTCATGGAGTAGTGTGCTGAGTTGCTGGGGGTTTCGCAGTGACCAAGTGTCAGGATACCAAAGGCCTCCTTCTAAGCCTTGGGGGTTCAAACCTGGCTCTAGTTTCAGCAACGAATTTCGATCTAGGGCTTCACACTGCACCCCGTCTCGTTGCTTGGCGGCGGCCAGTTTTTCAAGCTGAGGGCCTATAGTGGGATCCTGACGATAAATCTGTAGGCAGCCTTTGGTCTGATAGAGTTCATTAGAGCCAATATTTGCTAGTAACTGCTGTTGTAACAAAGTTCCTCTGGCGACGAGCTCAACTAAAGTTTGCTTGTTTTTAGTAAAAGCTTCGTTACCAATGGCGCGCAAAAAAGCGCGGCTAAAGCCGGTCAGCTCAGACAGGTAATGAGGAGCAATCGACAATGCACGTTTGCTGCGGATCATTTCTTTAAGCATGGAACGTAGACTGTCAGAATTAGATAATGGAGTGGTAGCATAATTGGCAATAAGACCTGCATTACCCGACGAGGTACCCGAGCCAGGTTTATTTTCATCTAGCAAAGTTACTTGGTAGCCCTTGTCCAATAGTGCTTTAGATACGGACAGACCGATAATACCTGCACCGATTACTATGATGTTTTTCATATTAAGATAACCACCTGATTGGCGCAATGATAATGACCGTCTATGTGGTCATAGTCACGACTTATAACAATGAAAATTTAAATTCTATAAAAATAAATTATTAATAATAAGAAATATCCTTTATCAGTCTATAACCAATAAAATTAATTTGTGACATTTAAGTTTAATTTAACAGTGGGGGCATCAGCCCCCATTATTAAATTAATTTTCTTTATAAAAATTATAGGACATTACGCCTATTATTAACGCTGTCAGAATACAGGAAACTGATACAGCATAAATAACAAATGCGAACCAATGCATAACTGAACTCCTTGTTAATAATTATTTTGAACAACGGGTGATGTGGATCTGTTTTTCTTAAAAATTTTATAAACTAAGACAAACACTATGAGGTTAGCTAATACGCCGGCGACTAGAGCGGACAACCCCGTCATATCGATTAAGTCCCAAGGGCCCCATTTCCAAATAACAGTAACCAAGGCACCGGCAGTGATAGCACTGATAGCTGACTTGCTGCATTTAAAATCAAAGAGAACTCCGAGGATAAAGGGGATGAGTATGGTCGGCGCCCATAGTGAATAACTGATCAGTAGGGCATCAATGATAGATGTCGCATAGAGCGCGAATATAACGGCCCCGCAACCGATTAACAGATTTACTATTCGCTCCATCCATAGTTTTTGCTTCTCACCGATATTGGGATTGATAAATGGCTGGTAGATATCCTTAACAAAGATGACCGATGCCGAATTGAGATAAGAGTCGGCAGTTGACATCACTACCGCTAATAGAGAGGCAAGAACCAAACCGGTGATGCCTAGAGGTAAGGCGGTTTTAATCAGTTCTGGCATGGCCAGATCTGGGCTGATATCCGGATATAGGATGAGGGCGATCAGACCAATAGTTGAGCTGACAAAATAGAACAGAAAACCAAACAGACCCGATATGGTATAGCCGATCTTCGCATTGCGAGCGTCGGGCGCCGCCAGTGCACGTTGGGTATAAGGAGGCACCAGTGTTTCACCGAGCAAGAAAGCAATAAACAGGCTCAGAAACATGCCGGGTCCGTAATCGCCCATGATACTGAAATGACTGTCGGGTAATTGGGCAATCAGCTGTTCTGCCCCACCCATTTCATTGATACCTATTAATAAGGTAATGGGCATGAAAATGGCAAGCATCAAAAACTGGACCACATCGGTCTGTATTACCGCCCACATGCCGCCAACAGTGGAGTAAACCACCACGACTCCCATGCCTATCAGAATGCCGGTTTTAATATCGATGCCAATAATGGCATTGAATACGGTCCCAACCGCCAGCGCTTGAGCACCCAAGATACCGATACAGAACACCAGTGAAAAGATACCTGTGATCAGTCGGGCATAACGGCCGAACTGTTGTTCCATGATATCGCCTACCGTATGGGCGCCGATATAACGTTTCAGTTTTGGGGCTATGAAGATCCCAGTTAAAACGGTAGCGATTGGAAAGGCGCTGGCCGCAAACATGAAGGCGTAGCCATGATCAAATGCCTGTCCGGCACGTCCCATAGAGGCGCCACCGCCGAGAAAAGAGGCAGCCAAAGTGGCAAAAAGAATAGGCCAAGTGATTTTATTGCCGGCAACGGCAAAGTCGGCACTGGAGTTGACCTTTTTGGCACTTCGAAAGCCTATGTACCCCAGCATTATGAAGTAGGCCAACAGGCCCATTGCATCTAAGTAGTGCATAACACTCTCCTACGTACATTTTTGTTGTGAGAATGTATTCATTATGTTAACTGTTGATGTATAAAATCAAATAATACTTTTCAATAGATATATAGAGTAAATCTATACCCATTTAACTAATAAAATACGTTATTCGAGGCCATTTATGAATCCTAAAATAAATGCAAAACAACTATACATATTCCAAGAGGTTATAAGTAGCGGCAGTATCAGCAAGGCGGCAAGACGCTTAGGTCTAACGCAACCAACCGTCAGTACTGCTATTGCCAACTTGGAAAGTGATATAGGTTTTATGTTGTTTAAACGAAACCACTATGGTACAGAAATGACTATAGAGGCTAAGTCCTTTTCCGAAGGCGTTGAACGGGTACTAAAGGCATTAAGTAATTTGGGGGAACTGGCTGAAAACCTGAAGAACGGCAGGGTTGGAAAACTACAGATAGGTTGCATGCCAGGTTTGGCAACTTTGGCACCTAAAATTGTTGCTGGCTTTATGAGAAACAATCCAAACGTGAAGCTATCTTTGCAGACATTCCCATCCAGAAAGGTAGAAGAATGGGTTGCTGGTGGCCATTTTGATCTTGGAATCGTGGAAAAACCACAGGCGAAAAATGAGCTGGAGATCTTTCCCTATAGTTTCAGGATGTATTGTGCTTTGCCACCAGGTTCATCTCTGGCCGAAAGAAAGGAAATCACCATCGAGGATCTAGAGGGCAAACCGATCATTACTCTAGGTGACACTCACCAAAGCACCATACAATTGCGCAGCTTGGCTTACAAACATAACTGTTCTCTCAATGTAGTTGCAGAAACGCAGCTATTTCCCTCAGCTATAGCGCTAGTCAATGAGGGGGTCGGGTATGCGCTAATAGATCCGATTACAGCCATGGAATATGGAAAAAGAAACGACAACTCTGTTGTCTTAAGGCCTTTTACACCCGGAATCGAGTTTGAGGTTGCTATCATTTTGCCGAAATTTCACTTGGTATCCCGACTTTGCCATCAGTTTCAGGGCGCTTTAATAGAGGAATTCGAACAGATTGTAGCGTCTTTTTAAACTGATGGGTTAGTGCGATAATTTTTCTTTGGTCGATGTTATAGAATGCAAAGTCCTAGCTTGAGTTAATGGAGCAGCATGTGTAAGGCTAAAGTTAATTAGCTTGCATCTTAAAAGAACCGATAGAAATATTATCGAAGGCACGGGCCATAGCTGACCGAGCGCCCTTGACAGCTTCGGCTAACTGTTGCTGTAACTCAGGCATTGTTAATGCAGCCAAAATTAAACACGCGACTCCCTTTAACTGACAAACCACGGCTTTTTGGCCCACTCGCTGACAATAGCCATGTTTTAGGACGATATAACATGGCTGTCTTGCCTCCCCTAACTGATTTAACTCTAACGCTAACGCTGTTTGTATCGCCTTCAAAATTTAACCAGTATCCAGCGGTTATTGTCTTTTGATGTATGGCGTACAAAGAGTCTGTTATTCGTACGGATAAACAAATACATTACTTCATTATCAATTTTTTTCACAACCACCATGCGATCTTTATCTTTAATCAATCGCACAGCAATGTAAAACACCTCAATCTTGACTTTAAATATTGAAGAGTAGGAATTGGGATCCCCAAGTACTTTTACGTGTTGAAAATATAATTTTTTATTCATCACCAGTTATAGATTAAGCGAGCCACAATCTAACAGGAAAGCTGATACCACTAATTTAAGATTAAAAAACTTCTGAAAATCATGGATAATTAGATAAGCTTAAGTTTTCTGCCGTGGCATCTTCCAGCACAATGCACATGTTGTCCCACCCAGCCACCACACCATTGGGTAAGGCATGCTGTTGCAACCAACCATGAAAATCATGGCCGATATGGGTTAAAATCATCTGCCTTGGCCGCAGGGTTTCTCTGAGCGCCAGCACCTGCTCGAGCGAATTGTGGTTACGGTTACAACCATCATTGCCTGGGGGAAAGCTGCAATCTATCACTACCGCATCCAGCGTTGGCAAGGCATGTAGCCACTGGCTACTCTGTGGCGGCAACCCCAAAGTATCTGTCAGATATGCCAAGCGACGCTCACCGAGACGAAATACATACCCCAAGGTAGGCTGAGAATGCACCAGTTCCAACGGAGTAATGCTTAGCTCACCCAGTTGCCAGCTTTGGGCGTGCTGTAAGGGCGGCTGAAAGTCAAGGCACCCGGGATGCTTAAGCAGATCGGCACAACCCGTCGGATCATCTGGGCACCACACGGGTATTTTTGCGCACCTTCCCCAGCGCAGATGAAACAGGCCCTGCACATGATCGACGTGAAAGTGAGTCAGTAATATGCCCTGCAGGCTGCTAGGAGAAAAACGTCGATGCAAGTCCATCAGGCCGCCATCGATTAGTAGCCGATTTCCCGCCCACTCTAGCAGCGCCGAGCACGGCTCTCTCCTCTCCGCTGCATTGCACTCGGCCTGCACACAATAGCGGCAAGGGCAGCCATACAGCGGCATCCCCCCGGCCGCTCCCGTGCCCAACAACGTCAGACGCATCATGCGGGTAATAGCTGTTGATAGCGCTGGAATTGGCGTAGCGTGTCAGCCAAATTCCCGCTGTTATCCAGCCAGCATACGTCGTCTGACGGCGCGAGTTGATAGGCAGCAGCCCGTTCTAGCCGCTGGCAGATTTCTGCTTCGTTTTCTCTCCCTCGTGCTCGCAGACGCTGCCCCAAGGTTTCAGCATCGACTTGGACCAACACCGGATATAAGCGCTCGGAAAATAGGGTGCGTGCCTGCGGTAAATACGCCCGCGAACCATTGACCATGACATCCATGCCTGACGCCAGCCAGTCGTTAATCTCACGCCCCACGCCATAATGGTGACCATTGGCGGCCCAACTAAGAGCAAACAGTCCGCGATCTTTACGTAACTGAAACTCCGTTTCACACAGCTCGATATGATTCTCTCCTCCCGCCGCCGCCGATCGAGTAATGTAACGGTGTGCCACCAGTAAACGTGTGCCCCAGCATGCTCTCACCGCTTGTATAAAACTGTCTTTTCCGACACCGGAAGGTCCCATGACATAAAACAGTCGACCTGTATCAATACTCATCTTTGCTCTCCCGTTAGAAGGCCAACTCACCTCGACACCAGACCCGTTTTGGATAAACCTGCCCCTGATGTCGTTCAACCAGCACCAGATCCGCGCGCCGCCCTTCCGCCAAGATACCTCTGTCAGTCAACCCCAAGGCCCGAGCGGGATTGACGGTGGCTAATTGTGTCGCCTCGGCCAGCCCTAAGCTATTTCGATCGTCTTCGGCCAGCATAAACACCGCTTCTAGCAAACTAGCTGGATAATAGTCAGACGACAGCACATCCAATACCCCCAACGCCGCTAGCTCATGGGCGGCGACGTTACCGGAATGAGATCCACCGCGAACCACATTAGGGGCGCCCATCATCACCATCAAGCCCTGTTGATGGGAACAGACCGCCGCCTCGACTGTGGTCGGAAACTCGGCCATGACCATGCCCAAATGATGAGATTCCAATACATGAGCAGAGGTGGCATCGTCATGGCTGGCCAGAGAAATACCCCGCTCCCGACACAGGCGGGCGATGTAAGTGCGATTGGTGTCCGACCACTGCGCCGACAGCGCCAGCTGGCGCTGTTCAAATTCATGCATCTGTGGATCACTGAGCCCGTATTTACCCTGATAGTATTCTCGATACTTAGTCATGCTGACAAACTGGCGCTGACCGGGGGAATGGTCCATTAGAGACACCAACTGCACCTCCGGCAGATCCACATAATGCTCGAATAAGGGCACTGTAGTTTCATGAGGCAACTCACAGCGCAGATGCAGCAGATGATCGGCTCGGTTCAGGCCTTGGCGCTGACTATTGATTATGGTATGGATCATACGGTCGAGGTTATCTTGGCGGGTACCACCGTCACGTTCATCACCGATGGCCACCGCATCCAACACCGTGGTAATGCCCGCCGCTACCACCTGCGCATCATGAGTCCGCATGGCACTTAAGGGCGGCCAGCTGACCTTGGGTCTAGGCGTGAAATGCTTGTCCAGATTGTCCGTATGCAGCTCCACCAAGCCAGGTAATAACCAGCCACCGTTGCCGTCGATAGCACCCGGCTGTTGGCTCGGGCTGTCGGCTAGTGCGCGGATCACGCCATCAGTCACTTCGACCGAGCCCCGCACTACCTCGTTTTCCAGAACCAGGTTCACATTGGTAATAATCATGCTAAATGCTTCCTCTTGTCATCTTCAAGTGAGTGCTCGACTCTGGGCTGGATCTCGTAGACCTGATCGGCGACTTGCTCGCGGACATCCGCATCGTGAAAGATGCCAACGATAGCCGCGCCCCGCGCCTTGGCTTCGCGGATAAGCTCAACCACTACCATGCGATTAGTCGCATCGAGCGAAGCGGTGGGCTCATCAAGCAGTAAAATTGGATAGTCGGCAATAAACCCTCGGGCAATGTTCACCCGTTGCTGTTCACCACCGGAAAAAGTCGCCGGCGCCAGTGCCCACAAGTGTTCAGGCACATTGAGCCGGGTCAACAGCCGTTCGGCTCGGGCCTGAGCTTCGATCCGATTACCGCCCTGCTCAATCATCGGCTGCATCACCACTTCCAGTGCGCTGATGCGGGGGATAACCCGTAAGAACTGACTAACCCAACCAATCGTGTGGCGGCGCACATTAACTAAAGTGCGAGGCTGTGCCTGCGTTATATCCAACCACTGCCCCTGATGCTGGAGCTCAATCTGGCCACTATCGGTGAGATAGTTACCGTAGAGAGTACGCAACAAAGTTGACTTGCCGGTACCGGACCGGCCATGCAGCACCACACACTCACCCTGTTTTATCGCGAAGGAAGCGTCTGATAACACCGGCAAGCGAATGCCATTCTGGTTATGCAAGACAAAGGTTTTGCACACATTCGAAACGTTTAATGCACAGGTCATGAGAGCTCCTAGCTTTGTAGTACGGAAGACACCAATAATTGGGTATAAGGATGCTGCGGATCGTCTAGCACCTGATCGGTGAGTCCCGTCTCCACGACCCGGCTTTGTTTCATCACCATCAACCGGTGGGCCAGCAGTCGCGCCACCGCCAAATCGTGGGTTACGATCACCACCGCTAGCCCCAATTCAGACACCAGCCGACGCAGCAAATCCAGCAGTCGCGCCTGTACCGACACATCCAGTCCGCCGGTGGGTTCGTCCATGAAAATCAGCTTGGGGTGAGTCACCAGGTTGCGCGCAATCTGCAACCGTTGCTGCATACCACCCGAGAAGGTCACCGGCATATCGTCGATACGATCGACGGGTATTTCTACGTCCTGCAGCCACTGCAGTGCCTGTTCGCGAATGTGGCCATAGTGACGCTGCCCCACTGCCATCAGTCGCTCGCCGATATTGCCCCCGGCCGACACTCGGGGTCGTAAGCCGTCGAGTGGATGCTGATGCACCACGCCCCAGTCAGTACGCAACAGCTGACGACGCTGACTTTCCGCCAGCTGATACAGGCTCACCACCTGCTCAAGCTGGCGGCCTGCGTCACCACGCAAATACAGTACTTCGCCTTCGTCCGGTGCCAAGCTGCCAGAAATTGTCTGCAACAATGTGCTTTTTCCGGAGCCAGACTCACCAACGATGCCCAGTACTTCGCCCGGATAGAGATCGAACGACACCTCGGCAAAGCCCTTGCCTGGGGCATAAAGTTTGGTTAGCCGGTGTACCGATAATAATGGCTGTTCTTGATCGGTACTTTCCCGCTTAGCCCGACTCTCGGTGGCAGTTAACGGTGTGGTTGATGCGCAGTGATTCATAGCTGTTTCTCCTGTTGCTGACGGCAATAATCGGTATCGGAGCAGATAAATACGCGGCTGCCCTGATCGTCGGTCACCACTTCATCGAGGAAGCTATGCCTGGATTCGCAGATGGCACAAGGCTCATCCCACTGCTGGATTTCGAAGGGGTGATCTTCGAAGTCGAGGCTCTTAACTGAGGTATAAGGCGGTATGGCATAGATACGTTTTTCACGACCGGCACCAAACAACTGCAACGCCGGCATCATGTCCATCTTGGGATTGTCGTATTTGGGGATTGGTGAGGGATCCATAATATAGCGATCATTAACCAGCACTGGGTAAGCATAAGCGGTAGCGATATGACCGTAACGGGCGATATCTTCGTATAATTTGACGTGCATAATGCCGTACTCTTGCAGTGCGTGCATTTTGCGAGTCTCCGTTTCCCGCGGCTCGATAAAGCGTAACGGCTCCGGAATTGGCACCTGATACACCAAGATCTGATCAGCGCTGAGCGCAGTTTCCGGGATCCGATGTCGGGTTTGGATAAGCGTGGCTTCTGTGGTCACTTCGGTGGTATTTACCTGTGCCACCTGTTGGAAAAACGAGCGAATAGACACCGCGTTGGTGGTGTCATCGGCGCCTTGGTCGATCACCTTAAGAGTGTCGTCGTGACCAATCAGCGCCGCCGTCAGTTGCACACCGCCGGTACCCCAGCCGTAGGGCATCGGCATTTCTCGGCCACCAAAGGGCACTTGATAGCCGGGGATGGCTACCGCTTTCAAGAGTGCTCGGCGGATCATGCGCTTGGTTTGCTCATCCAGATAGGCGTAGTTATAACCTTGATTCTGCTCAGCTCGGTGGGTGTATTGGGTGATCATGCTTGCTCCCCTGTTTGGCTGGCTTGCGGGCCATGGGTTTGTTCATGCTCTCGGCGCAGCTTGCGCAGCAACTCCAGTTCGGCCTGAAAGTCCACGTAGTGCGGCAATTTCAGGTGCGACACAAAACCCGAAGCTTCAACGTTATCTGCATGGGCCAACACAAACTCTTCATCCTGAGCCGGACCGTCCACCTGCTCACCGTACTCCTGCGCCTGCAGTGCTCTGTCTACCAGCGCCATGGACATCGCCTTGCGTTCACCAAAGCCGAACGTCAGGCCATAACCACGAGTAAATACCGGCTTTTGCTGCTTGTCACCGACAAAACCGTTGACCATTTGACACTCGGTCAATTCGATGTCGCCGATATCGATGGCAAAGCCCAGTTCCTCCGGCACTATCTCTAGAGTTACCTCACCACTGCGGATTTCGCCGGCAAAGGGGTGGTTGCGCCCATAGCCCCGCTGAGTGGAGTACCCCAGCGCCAGCAAGAAGCCTTCGTCACCGCGCATCAACTGTTGCAAACGGGCAGAGCGGTCGCAGGGATAAGTGACTGGCGCCATGGTCACATCGGCCGGCGTCTGCCCCTCGTCCGTTTCCTTCGCCATTAACTCAAGCTGTTCGAGAATGCCGGTGACTTGGGGGTAAGTCTGCGATTCACTTACGACCGGTACTGGGCCTGGATGTTCTCCTTCAGCCAGCAGGCTAAAATCCAGCAACCGATGGGTATAGTCATAGGTTGGACCCAACAACTGGCCGCCAGGCAAATCCTTGTAGGTGGCCGAAATACGGCGGGCGATGCGCATCGTCGCGGTATCTATCGGCTCTGTAGTGGCTAACTTCGGCAAAGTGGTGCGATAGGCACGCAACAGAAAAATCGCCTCCACCAAATCTCCGCCAGCCTGCTTAATCGCCAAGGCCGCCAGCTCTTTGTCGTACACGCCCCCTTCAGTCATCACCCTATCTACAGCACCGACCAACTGTTCTGCCACTTGATCCACACTGAGCTCAGGTAGCTCGGTATTGCCACGGCGTTTCTTGGCTTGCAAACGATGCGCGGCGGCAATCGCTTTCTCGCCCCCTTTCACTGCTACATACATGCTGTTATCTCCACTCGAGTTGTGCGCGCAATAGCGATCAATTTTCGATCACATACCAGCATCAGATCGATGCCCTGCGGGGAAGTCGTGTCCCGCTCGCTTAAAAATCGCACCAACGCCTCGGGCACGCGCCCCAAGAAAACACGCCGAGTGCCCTGAATGCCCGGCCCCGACAAGCAGACTTCGACACCCTGCACCAAAGAGTCGGTTTCAATAAATAACGTAGCGCCCTGATCCGGATATTCTTCACTACCCTGCGCCAGAGTTCGCAACAGTGCACCGCATTCGGCCTGATCGGCTAAGGCCAGTACGGCAAAGTCGGCAGCAGCGGCATCTAGCGTTAGCGGGGAGGCCACATGAAATCGAATATTGTCGCGTACGGCTTCATCTTGCTGCAGAGCCGCTGAGAGCCAGAGCTGGGTGCTGCTGTCAGCGAGGGTGAGTAGCGCTTGTACGCAGCCGGCACTCATGGCGCCAAAGCCATCGGCTCTGTCTAGGTCAACTCGGGTGCCCGGCTCCGACATTGCGGTTAGCAAACGCCGAAAACAAAGCTGGCTGTCGTGGACTGTATCCGCAAATGCCGTAGTGATAGTCGTCATTCATCTTCTCCCCGCACCATGGTAAAAAAGTCCACCTTACTGGCGGCTACTTCTTGGCGGCTGCATTCTTCCTGCTCTGCCTTGAGCGCCGCCAACGGGGCAATCAGGCCCCGATCCAATACTTCATGGCCACTGCGGGTTTGCATCATCGCATCCACCAGCGCCGCCAGTTCGGCATGGCGTTTGTTGCGGCCACGCAGATAGCTGTATCCCAGCTCACCGCTGTGCAGTTTGACCACGGCTCGAGTAATGGTGACATCGCCGAGATTGAATTGCCGGCCGGTAGCTCCCATGCGGGCCCGGATCTGTGCCAGTCCGATCTCCGGCGCTCGGATCAATTGATACTCAGGCGTCAGCCGCAGCGCTTGCCAACTGCTTTGAAGCTGGGCAAAGGAGGCGCGGGACAATACCGACATCCATTGTTTTCGTTGTGGTGTATTCATTTAGTGCTCCACGACATATTCAATTAAATCGGAACGAGCCGAGCTCACGGAAAACTCCGCCATTTGTTCCGTACCTTTAAGTTGATGTTTAGTTTTAATACGCATAACGGGCATTGACTTGTTTATCTGTAATAACCGACTTTCTTCACCGGTGGGTATTCTTGCCCCCAAGCGGGTCGATATTCTTTTCAACTCCACATTCAAGTTTAGTTTTAAAAAATCATGCAAAGATCCATACTGAAATTGTTTCAGCACCGACCACCATTGCGGGTCACTAAAATAATGATGAATAATGGAGTGCGGAATATATTCCGTTCTCCGCAAGGTCTGTATGTGAATAATTTTTTGTTGTTGAACCAGTGCCTGATCACCCAGCTGTAACTCGTGTAATAATCTAGAGGTGACCGGCATCAGCCGAGCTCGGATCACTTGGCAACTGGGCGAGGCCCCTTGTTGCACTAAGTTGCCGGTAAAATGAGCGCCATCTTGCAGCTTATAGAGCTGCGGCTGGTGCAACACCATATTGCCCTTGCCTTGATGACGCTGGATAAAACCATTGATAACCAGTTCGTCAATCGCGCGTCGTACCGTGTGCCGATTTACCTGAAAGCGTGCGGCAAGCTGCATTTCCGGCGGAAGATAGTCACCGGCTTTAAAGCACAACTTAATATCTGCTTCCAGTTGCCGATAAATAGCTTGATAGATCCGCATCCCTTCCATCCCTCTCTCTCGGCCGAATTTAATAACAGCTAACAATGCTCATCAAACAAATTAAGTAATTAAGCGTATATCCTTTCGTTATTAGTCAGGACAGCTTAACCCCGTAAATTACTGATGGCTTGTCTAGACAAGCTCAATTAAATAATTAGATATAAAGTTTGCGAATCTTCTGCGAGGCAACATCAAGTAGGCTGACAGTGACAATGACCACCAGCATAATGGCTGCGGTCCGTTCAAACTGAAAACTGCGAATCGCTTCCCACAATAAGACGCCAACCCCACCCGCTCCCACCATGCCCACCACAGTGGCAGAGCGCACATTGGACTCGAAGCGATAGAGCGAATAGGAAATCCACAACGGAATCACCTGAGGTAAGACGCCATAAATAATTTCTTCCATCTTGGTGGCGCCCGTGGCCCGCACCCCCTCGATAGGACCCGGCTCTATGGCCTCAACAGCTTCAGAAAACAGCTTCGCTAATACGCCAGTAGTATGCACAAACAGCGCTAGCACACCGGCAAAGGGACCCAGACCCACAGCGACCACAAACAGCATGGCAAACACCATCTCATTGATAGCCCGCGTCGCATCCATAAGTCGACGCATCGGTTGACAGACCCATTGCGGAAACAAGTTATCGGCGCATAGCAAACCAAAGGGTACTGCCAACACTATCGCCAGTAAGGTGCCCCACAGTGCCACTTGCAACGTGACTAGTGTTTCTTTCAGATACAATTTCCAGTGGGTAAAATCCGGCGGGAAAAAGTCAGCTGCCAGCTCGGCCATATTGCCCGCATCCTCTACCAGCACGGCGGGGTTCATTTCTGCCCCCTGCCAAGCCCACGCCAGTACCAGCGCTACCGCTAGCCATTTGAACATTTGCCCTAGGCGCAAGCCCGGGCCGGGCCGAGTAACGACGTCAGTATTCATTTTTAAAGTCTCCGATAGCCACACAGAGCCGACAGCGCCGGCTCTGTGTAGTATTAGTGGGTCATGGCAGCTAGGGCTGACATCTGACGGTCCAGCGCTGCCAGCTCCATTTTCAGCTGGGCAATATCAGCGGCGGCGGCCTCGTTGTTCTCCAGCTCTTGCAGGTCTTTAAACAGCTGTAGCTGACGGATAGGTAACAACTGCAGATCGCTGGAGGGCGTGAACGAAGCCCACTGCAAGCCGGCCAGAATGTCTTTCTGCTGCGCATTATCGGATTGGCCGTATTTCATGAAGAAGTCGTACACCACCTCTTTAGTCGCAGCCGGTAAATTTTTACGCCAGACAATGGGATCGGCTGGGATCAGCGGTGATTTCCACAACACCTTAATGTCTTTCACTTTTTCACCACTGTGCTGAGCGAAGCGTGCTAAGTTCTCGGTGTTGTTGGTAGCGACATCGACTTGCTTATTTAGCACCGCAAATATATTCACCTCGTGGCTGGCATTGACGGTACGCTTAAACTCCTGAGCGGTAGCCTGGTTCTGGGCCAACACATAATAGGAAGGCACCAGAAAACCAGAAGTAGAGTTAGGGTCGCCATTGCCAAAAATCAGATCCGTGCGCTGCGCCAATACATCTTCAAGGCTGTTGAGCGGGCTATCCTTGTGCGCGATTAATAAGCTCCAGTAACCGGCTTCACCATTAGCCCCCACGGTTTGCGCAAAAACTTCTCCACCAGAACGGTTAACCGCTTCCATCGCCGATTTATTGCCCAGCCAAGCAATATCGACCTTGTTGAAGCGCATGCCCTGAATAATGCCGGCATAATCGGGAGCGAAAAAAGCCTTCACCTCCACGCCCAATTGCTGCTCCATGTCGGCCAAAAAAGGGGCCCAATGCTGTTTAAGGTTTTGTTGGGATTCGGTAGAAATAATCCCGAAGTTGAGAACCGACAGTGGCGCCTCCTCTGCCTGAGCCTGAGTTAACATCAGCGCGGCCAGTAGTGAAGCACCACCGACGAATTTTTTTAAGATACGTCTCATGACGTTTGTCCTTGAATTGAATTAGCGGCAAAAGCAGGTTTGGCCCGCCACGGTCGGGTGGCCGGTTGTGCGACCAGAGGAGTGCTCGGTGTCTGGGTGTAAAGCGATGCCAGGGCCTGCTTGGTAATGTCGGTGGCCGCGCCCTGATAGAAAACGCTTCCTTCGCGCAAGGCAACCAACTGATGACAGTACTTCAGGGCATAGTCCACTTGATGAAGGGTAACGATCACGGGGATGCCTTCCCGCTCATTAATGTCTTTTAGTAGCTCCATCACGGTTCGTGCCGATTCAGGATCGAGCGATGCTATGGGTTCGTCGGCAAAGATAATGCGTGCTTTTTGCATCAGCGAACGGGCGATGGCCACACGCTGCTGTTGACCGCCAGATAGGGTAGACACGCGTTGAACAGCAAATTCCGCCATACCAACCCGTTCCAACGCCGCCATAGCTTGTTGCTGCTGGGCGCGGGTAAAGCAACCGGTCAGGGTACGCCATTTGGAAGTAGAGCTGAGCGCACCAATCAGCACATTGGTCAGCACACTCAGACGATTCACCAGATTAAATTGTTGGAAAATATACCCCGCCCGAGCCCGACAACGACGCACCTCTGACGTAGCCTTGCCTTGGGATTGCACTACTTCGCCCATGACTCGGATTTCGCTTTCGGGGTGACAATCAGAAAACACTAAGCCACTCAGATGACGCAACAAAGTAGACTTCCCTGAGCCAGATGGTCCCAGTAGCGCGGTCATCCCCGAATGGGTAATTTCTAGGCTGATATCTTTCAGCGCTCTTTTATTATCAAAGGTCTTACTCAGACGCTTTATCTCAATGATCTTGTTCATTGCTAGCAGCCTCACGATAGGTTCGTGAGCCATACTGGCGGCCGAAGATGACCGTTTTATTGAATAATTAAGTCAAACAAAAGTAGGTCCGTGACTGTTGTAGTAGCAGAATTCAACTTAAATCATTGTCTTATAAAGCATTGCTAAAGATAGCGGCATGATAATGATCACTTGTATAGACAGGTCTTTCATAAAAGCTTCATCTTGCGGAGTGTTGCATCTCAGTCAGGGGATAACGAGACCGCAGTAGCGGTAAATGGGGAGGGAGGGTAGGAAAGTATCCACGGCTGCATGGATTTTTCTTATCAGTCCACCTCTGGATTTTCTCATGACTTCGGCGTCTGCACTGTTTTTTGCTGCCCTGTGCTGATGAATACGGACTATGCTGCCGTCGACCATGAGTTGTTCAAATCAGCCTCTTCTGATAACGATTCCATTATCTTAAGCCAGACTCCTTTGTGCGACCAACGGCTATAACGAACGCAAACACGATGCCAATGACCATAAACATCGGATAAAGCCCGCCAAGGATTTCATTGCAAAGGGGCGATATCAACTCTGCTGTGCGATGAAAAAATAGTTTTAAATTGTAAGTTGCAGGCTTACCTTGAGTACGGCATCGCTGCCATTGGCAGTAATCGCACTGTTTAAACAAATACCGCCCATTAAAGATGACGACGACATCGACCACTTGGGTTTGTGCGATTTGTTAGGAATGGTTGTTGTTACGCTTACCCTTAAAACGCAATAAGCGTAAAGCATTCAGCGTAACCAGCGCCGTTGCGCCGGTATCGGCCAGCACTGCGAACCACAGGCCGGTGATGCCCAGCACCGTGGTGATCAGGAACACCCCTTTCAGACCCAGCGCGAAAATCACGTTCTGATGGATGTTGGCCATGGTTGCACGCGAGAGCGCAACGAGGTGAGCCACATCAGTAACACTGTTTTTCAGTAGCGCAGCGTCGGCGGTTTCGATGGCCACATCGGTACCCCCACCCATAGCGATACCCACATCTGCGGTTGCCAGTGCCGGTGCGTCGTTGATGCCATCACCAACCATGGCGATCTTGGCGTTGAGCTTCATTTCGTTGATCAGGCGCAGCTTATCCTCGGGTAGCAGTTCAGCTTCCCATTCCACACCCAAATAGCCAGCGATGGCCTGAGCGGTGCGATGGTTGTCGCCGGTAAGCATGACGGAGCGCACGCCCATGGTCTTGAGCTGGGCTACGGCTGCTTGTGCATCAGCTCTCGGTTCATCCCGTAAAGCTACCAATCCAAGTGCTTCATGGCTCTGTTCATCGAACAGCACTGACACCGTCTTACCGTCACGTTGTAGCGCCTCGATTTGGCTCTGCTGCGTGGACGACAGTGTTGCGACTTGAGCCGCGTAGACCGGTGAGCCGATGGCTAGAGCGCGTCCAGCCACGGTTGCATGCACGGCTTTACCGGCGGTGGCATAGGCATTTGACGCGACGGGGATGAGGAGATTGGCCGCTTCGGCATGCCCGACAATGGCTTTGGCAAGCGGGTGATTGGAGCCGGATTCCACGCTGGCAAAAAGTGCCAGTACTTCTTCGTCGCTTTGTTTGGTAAAAGGCTGTGCAAAAGCCACTACGTCGGTAACACGCGGCTTGCCCTCGGTCAGAGTGCCGGTTTTGTCGAAAGCGATGGTCTTTACCTGGCCAATGGTTTCCAGAGCGCTGCCGCCTTTTATGAGTAATCCACGGCGGGTGCCTGCCGCCAGTCCCGAAGCAATCGCTGCCGGAGTGGATAGAACCAGTGCGCAGGGACAGGCAATCAGCAATAGCGCCAACCCGCGATATAGCCAAATCGCCCAATCACCGCCCATTATCAGTGGTGGCAGGATAACGACCAATGCGGCAAGCGCCATCACCGCTGGAGTGTAGTAACGGCTGAATCGCTCAATGAAGCGGGCGGTGGGTGCTTTGGATACCTGCGCCTGTTCCACCAGTTGAATAATGCGCGCAATGGTGTTGTCGGCGGCAGTTTTTTCTACGCGGACTTCAAGTACCCCGTCGACGTTGATCGAACCGGCGAATACCGTGTCGCCCGTGGTCTTGGCACAGGGGATGGACTCGCCCGTAACGGGGGATTCATCGAGGCTGGACGAACCATGAATAATCACACCATCGGCGGACACTCGGTCACCTGGGCGCACCAGCACACGGTCATTCACCCGCAGCGAGGCTGCAGCAACCTCGCGCTGCCCGCCTTGGGCATCGAGAAGCACTGCTGTTTTCGGAACCAGTGACGCCAGAGCTCTGATACCGGCGCGGGCCCGATCGGCCGCCACACTCTCCAATAACTCACCGATCGAGAACAGGAAAACTACGGCTGCCGCCTCTTCGGCCTCACCGATGAACAGCGCTCCCAATGCGGCTACGGACATCAGCGTTTCGATTGAGAAGGGCGAGCCAGACATGCCCAACGCAAATGCTTTGCGGGCAAATGGAAGCACACCGACAACCACGGCTGCAGCAAATAACCAGGTTCCGTAAGCGGGAAAAAACAGAGCCAGCACGTAGGCGGCCGCCATCAGCATACCCAGACCGGCGACTTGTTTACCCTTACGGGTTTGCCACCAGCGCTGCACGGTCGGCGGATTGTCGGTATCGCTATGCGACGGCGTCTGCTGATTGTTACGGGCGGATATGCCAAAACCAAGGCGCTTGATGGTTTTTTCAACATCACCAGCCTGAGTGGCCCCCTCGGGTGACAACGACAGTGTCAGGCTTCCAGTGGCAAAGTTCAGTTGGACATCAGAAACGCCGGGCATGCGCGCCAGAGCGGTCTCAATCTTGCCGATGCAACTCGCGCAGTCCATGCCTTCGATATGATATTGCATGAGGTTTCTCCTATGAATAGAAATCATGGATGCATCATGAACCCTCTAGCCGCTTCAGAGTCAAGCTGTCCAACGCCTTATTTAATAAGATTGATTTTATAGCACTAAAGCCTATAGTTACTTTAAGGTTTTAAGCTATGGAGGCCATCATGCCAATCAAGATAGGCGCACTCGCCAAGCACACAGCAACCACAGTGGAAACCATTCGTTACTATGAAAAAGAAGGGTTATTACCAGAGCCTGCCCGCAGCGAAGGTAATTATCGTTTGTATAACGAGGAGCATATTGAGCGCCTGCAGTTTATTCGCCATTGCCGTGCGCTCGATATGACCCTAGAGGAAGTGCGTATCTTGCTGCAGTTCAGAGATATGCCTTACGAAGACTGCGGCAGCGTAAATGCGCTGCTGGATGAACATATCCGCGCTGTAGAAGTACGTATGGAAGAGCTAACGCATTTAAAGCAGCACCTGACGGTTTTGCGCCAGAAGTGCTCGAATCCAGCACTCACTGCGTCGTGCGGAATTTTACGCGCCCTTGGTGATCGTTCTTGTCACGCTTAAAGCACCGTTTTCACAAAAGGTGCGACAGTAGTGTGAAGTTGAGATATTTAGTTGAGCCGAAAAGTGCTGGCGCAATGACGGCGCTGTGCCAAAACCGACTTCTGCGCTGATACGTTCAATCGATAAGTCGGTCGTTTCCAGCAAACGCTGAGCTCTGGCGACCCGCTCAGCGTTCAACCACCTTTACCCGTCTATCCCGAAGGCGTCGGGTAAAGGTGCGGCGGCTAGTTTAGGCCTCTCCCGCAAAGGTATCGACTGATAGTTTTTTATAAACATCACTACTTATTTTTGTATTAAAAAGCCTTCCAGACTTTGCCCACTCTGTATTGCTTGAGCGATTGCCTTGGGGGTTCGTCCCTGCCCAGTCCAGTAGGCTACTGTATTGTCTTCTCGCGTGTATTCATACTTAGGCTCCTTCTTAACTTTGGGTAATCTATCTTTTCTTTCTACACCCTTGGCTTGAGTGGCGCCGAGTAAATCCTCGACATCAATGCCATCTTTTTTCATCATTTCGATATAGGTTTTTAGTTTTTCGTTCCGCTCTTGTTCCTGCTGGCGCTCTTTTTCTAGTGTAGCAATACGCTCAACACTGGCATCTTGTAGATTCGATATAATCTGCTCAATCTGCTCAAAACTAAGCTCACGAACAAAAGCGTTAACGCGGCGCTTGCTGGATAAAATTTTAATGACTTCTAGGTAGTTTTCGTTCATTTATTAGACCTTGCTGTTTGTATATTTACTGTTGATTACCTTAGTAATACCCTCATTTTAATAGCAGATCGCGTCATGTTAGTCGCACAACCTAAATTTGCACTAACCCCCGAAATCAGCTGAGACCGTATTGTGCCTAGAGATAGGGCATTTTCTAAGTTACGCAGTACCACAGTAGAGTTTCGTCATTTCTTGCTACTATTGCTCTCAAACTCAGGTGTGGCGCGGTTCATATGAGGGGATTGGTAAGGTTGATTACATGTTATTACACTTCATCCGACATTCCGCACCTAATTTCTAGATTTAAAATTGAGATTTACATCACAATTTTTTCGCTAGGTACAGAATTTAGATGACACTTAAAGTGGCGTCATCTAACAATATCCGGTTACACTGTTTTTTATCCCGAATAGGGGAGCTAAAGAGCATGCTCTACGATCCCACAACTCGATTTTATACTCTGATTTCAAAACAGCCACTTTCCTCATCTTCTGCAAATGTGTGGGCATTTTCGTCGAAAATAAACATTAAAACCGGTGCGGAATGTCGGTTATATCCTCAAGTTCAGATAATACCCGTCCAGAAGCCATTGGTGTTACTTAGGGAAGGGTTACACTGAGCAATTATTGACCTAACATGTGACCCTTGTCGTTAATTTACAGCACCCTACCCGCTAAACTCCTATGAACTTAGAGCTTGGCGCATCCTAAACATTGCCCCTTCCTGTGCCATGATATTTCTGCAATAACGCAGCACCATGACTTCACTTTTCCATCGGCCGGACTGCATGATACCGGGTATGCTGTAACCAGCAGCGAGTAAATCTTGAGCCGCTCCGACTCTGCATGAGTGACCGCTAAATGCGGTTTTATTTCGCAATGCCGGCCGGTGTGGATACACAATGTCCCAAGCTTCACTAAATATGCAATCAATAGCCTGGCTCGATAGCGGTGTATCAGCTCTTTTTTGTAATTTACCATAACGCGTCAAGGGGCGCAGTAAGTGGCCATCACTGCCCCATTCAATATCATTTATATACAGATAATCGGCGATCATGTTCATAACGTCAGCAGTAATGGGAGCAACTTCCGGCTCGCCACTGTTATTGGTCTTCGTCCATGGAATCGTTATCACCCCACTTCCATCGGCCATGACCTCGATATCACCCACCTTGATCCGTGCTAGTTCTGACTTTCGAGTTAGGGTTTCATAAGCTAAATTAAGTGCGAGCAAGTTACGCTGCGCTTTCACTGTGTCAGTCCCACCCCAGTATTTTTGCAGTAAATCCAACTCCGCTTGGCGTAACGGTGTCGCCTGTTTAATGGCCTCCCCACTCTCCACTTTCTTACGACGTACGGCTTTCATGCTGTCTTTCACAGCCACGGTCGCGGTGGGATCATTACAACCGGCTTTAAGGTGTACCGTTCGTATCGCCCATAACAGTTGGCCCAATGAGTTACGGTGCATGAGTTCAGACATGGCCAAGGCGTACTTTTCGACTGTCTTGGCGGTTGCCGGTAGGGTTGGTAATTTTTGTTCATTGCCCCATCGAGTGAACTTGTCCCAGCCATATTGGAGTTGACGCCAGCTATTTGCCGAATACTGGTCTTTGCGGGTTTCAAAGTCAGCCAGAAAGCGTGAGAACAAACTTTGTACTCGAGGATCTTGTTCAAGGTGGATGCCGGCCGTTTTTGCTTGCTGCAGCAGCGCTGCTAAATCTTCGGGCCCAAAATCTTCCTGTTCAACCAAATGTTCGATGCGCTGACTTAACGCGGTACCGATATTCACATATTGAGAAATATCTACTAATTGAGTCTCATTCATTAACCCCCCTTACCAATAATAATGATTCTTATAAGGTGATAATAACACTTATACTCCATTGAGAATTTATATTATAAATATTAACGTTAAAAGTCGTGTAGGTTGCAAACCCTAGTCGTGCTACCTACACACCTATCACCATCTCTGCTACTTAATTGCAACATCGATCTCGGTGTGCATTGCACACATTTAGTATTTGGTTCCTCAGTAACCCTCTCATTTTAATAGCAAATCGCGTCATGTTAGCCGCATAATCTAAATGTGCACTAACCTCCGAAATCAGCTGAGGCTGCATTGTGCTTAAGGAGAGAGCATTTTCTAGGTTACGCAGTACCACAGTAGAGTTCCGTAATTTCTTACTACTGTTGCTCTCAAACTCAGGTATGGCGCGGTCCATATGAGGGGTTTGGTAAGGTTTGTTACTTATTAAATAATTTAATACTATATTACTTAAAATTATAATTAATACCTAGCTTTAACATCATTATTATCAATCAAAACACATACTCCATAGCAACACCAAAAATTTATAATCTATCTAATAGATACTAATAATTATAGCTTGATGTTATGGTCAGCGCTAAGTTTACAATATAGATAAATGTATTTTTAGCACCTTTTAATTAGATAATTAAAAACCATCAGAACAATTAAATTTAAAACTAAAACTTTACACTTCAATAAGTCTATATGAAAACACTTATTTAGCTAAATTTAAAAATGTTACTCTCCCAATGACACGCTTGCACTAACATATGTAAAAGTATTAAACAATACACTACCAACAGCACACATGATATACTATGTGTGCTGTTGCATATATAAATAAAAAGCGTCAGTCACTATAATTAAACACACTAACCCCTCTACATTCACTACAGATAACTTCTATATTTACACTTGTCATATTTACATTAACACTATGGGACTGACACAGAACACAGAGTATTTCTTTACTAACTATACGGTCCAAAGTGTTATTTCTTTTATTTAAATTTACATTTGCGTACTTACCTGGGGATCTATTAAGTCTTGCGCTTTTATCGCAAAGAAACAAATCAAAAAAAACCTCACCTACATATGAGTTTGGCAATAAAACATTATCATCATATTGGTATGCATTCCAATCGCCACTAAGAGCCCTCTTTTCTAGCCGCAACATTTCAGCCAATATTATGTTTTCATTGTTAAGCACTTGCTTGTACTGACATAAATGAGAATTTATTACAGCTTTGTTGGCAAAATGGCATATCTCACTAACGGAAAAGTTCTTTAAAAATTGTAGAATAGTTTCTTTAAGTATTTCGTCTTCCACAAAGTTAATGTTAAACATACTAGTTAATGACAAAATATAACCAATTACATCTCTTTGGGCTAAAGAAAAAAACAGATCTATTGTCCCATCTTCTAATGTATTGTTATATCCATTTCTTAACTCTTGATGCAATATCTTTATAGCGTTACTTATAGTGTCTCGCTCAATTCCATTCTGTGTTGTATTTAAAAGCCATTTGATATCTTTGATATCAAATTTATTACCGTACTTATTGCCATTAAAGAATATTATCAATGAGTTTGGTTCGTATATCAATGCTCCACATGAAACCAAGGTGTCAATTAACTTAACACTCAAATCGTCCGAGGAAGTGAGCAGATTATCCTTAGAATATCCTCTTGATGATGTTATTAAGGATGAATTATTATTAGTTTGCATTCTTAGCAACGAAAGCAAAAATATTTTATCAAACAATGTTATATCTTCATAACTTAATAAAGGATTTACTTTGGAATTAAAGCCATCTAAAACTTCAGATTCAATTAACTTTTCAAAATTAAGTCTGTTACTAGCACTTAAATTTAGGCAGTTATCACATTCGCAATCTTCAGGTTTGATGTTAAAGTTTTTAGGGTAAATGTTATGGCTACATTTACCACATTCAATACTTGCTAATTTTATACTTAACTTATCAAACCCTCTTGTCTGTCTACTTTTTTGCATGGGGATACTGCAATAAGGACATAAAGTGTCATCGAGAGTAATTTTAGGCAACACTGAAATCAATTTCCCTGGATGTATGTTTAAATTATAATCTTTAACTAAAGAGGAGGTTTCTTCACCATTGAGGTACCTTTCATATAAGTGTTCAATATCATAATCTGATAACTTTTTAAGTTCACATTCCGTTGTAACATTTATTAAATTTACGCTCATAGTTAAACCTTAGTGTATTAAAAGTGTTATGAATGATTTTTATCTATAACAATACAAAAAAACAAGTACCACATTAAACTAGGCTACTATACGCATCTAAGCAAAGATATTATTTGATTGTTTCACTCTGTTTTCTTGATGATTATACTATTGATGGATTCAGAAATACGGACTTAACAGCGCTCTCTGGTAACCAGAAATAGATGCAAATAAAAATGCGATTATTGGCACTTGCTCATCCTCAAAACAGAAGCTATTCATAATAGGTTTAGTTACTTAGCCATCCCTTCATAAGAACTAGAGCTGGCGTGGCTTCGCAGGTAAAATACCTATCTTGATACCAAACTTGACGACACGGCAGCCTATGATTACCCGCGATACTATATCCGAACACCTCGATGACATCTTTGGCCAAGATATGCATGCGAAGCGGGTTCTCTCATTAGCTAATGCGACTCAAGGTGTTATTGAATCTAGCTCGTTAGCCATTCATGCAATCGGTAATGGTCTCGCACAAGCAAATGGGTTAGAGCGTAAATATGCCATCAAACAAGTTGACCGTTTATTGAGTAATAGCAAACTCGATGTGTGGTCATTGTTCGATGATTGGGTGCCTTATGTGGTGGCTGAACGTAAAGAAATCGTGGTCTCCATGGACTGGACTGAGTTCGATGCCGATGACCATAGCAGCATCGTTATCAGCATGCAGACTAACCATGGTCGCAACACGCCACTGCTCTGGAAAACCCACCAGAAATCACAGCTAAAAGGTCAACGTAATGCCCATGAAGATGAGCTGTTGCTGAAGCTAAAAAATAGCATGCCAGACGATGTTTCTGTTACCGTCGTTGCCGACCGCGGTTTTGGAGACACGGCGTTGTTCGCCCTACTGGAAGATGCGTTAGGATTCAGCTATCTCATTCGTTTTAAAGGAAATATTCTACTCTGCCCTATCGGCGAAAAGCTAACCCCAGCGAAGCAGTGGCTCACACCGAGTGGCCGTGTTCGGACACTGAAAGACATAGAGCTGACCACTCACCGCCAACCGGTTGCGCGGGTATTTTGCTGTAAGAAAGCAGGTATGAAAGAAGCGTGGTTTTTAGCCAGTAATCGCCGAGACCTAAGTGCTGCAAATGCCCTCAAACTCTATGGTAAACGCTGGGGAATTGAGTGCAGCTTTCGTGACATAAAGGACTATAAGTTCGGCATGGGAATGTCCGACACGCACATTAAGTCAACCACGCGACGCGACCGTTTATTCTTGTTCAGCGCCTTAGCGATTGTGCTGCTGACTCTCTTGGGTAAGGCTGGTGATGCCGCTGGATTGGAGAAGACAATAAAAGCCAATACCGGCAAAACTCGCACCTACTCTTTCTTTCGGCAAGGGTGCATTTATTATCAAATGCTGCCGAAGATGAAAGAGGATAATGCCATCAAGCTAATGAAAAAATTCTCTTATTACTTGTCTCAACATCGATTATACAAGCGGATCTTCGAGGTTATTTAAGCAATAAAAATGAGAGGACCTCTAAGGTTTAGTTAATAAGCTATATGGTCGTTGTTTCCTAAATCAGAGCAGACGTAGCAATTCCCATAAGACCTATGGTCATTAACTGAGGTGCTGGCGAACCGGTATACCCTGCAGGGCTAACGCATGATTTTTGTTATATTCTTTTAAATCAATGGTTTGTGTAAATATTCTCGTATTGTATTATTTTATAAGTACTTGATTATAAAGAATATTGTAGCCTTCATGCGTTTTCCCTGACATACCCAGTCCGATGATTTTGTTCATGACCTTTACTCCGGCTAATATTTCGCTCACTTGGCCGTTGTATTTACGCAAGCTTAAGGTCGGACTAAGCTGTTTATATCGAGACATGGCGGTCTCTGAGAATGAACGCTTATGGTAATCAGATCGTGTTTTCCACTCATCCAAGTTACCCGATTTAAGCGCAACAACCGCTTCATTTCTAGGATGACCTTCCTCTCAGTGCTTGGCATTTCTATGCGGTGGGATGGTAGCCATACTGCCTTTTTTGAACAGTAATTGATGGCAGCATACGCACCACCAGCAGACACTTGGTGTATCCGACGGCGTCTAAGTGGGCTGAGTAACGTAGGTAGTACTTTCTAGGCTCACTTGGGCAGCAATATTTCCTGGGGTTGAGGGGTTGCTTGTGACAGATTTTCTAGTGCACTTGCACTGTAACTATTCAGTTTGTTTTTAGAAAATAAATACATATAAAACAAACAGTCAAATTTTTAACGCTATAGGAAATACTGAATTCGACTCATTTTCATACATTACGGAACGCAAAAAACACAATATGTAGTGTTTTTTTATCTCCTAACCACTATGGGTATATGCTGAATAGTTACGTGTACTTAAGACAAAATTTGAATGTTGGCATAACAAACTATAACGGCAGCGGATAAATTTCGGGCTCAAGAAGTGGAGATATCGCTTGAGCCGATTAAATACCATATTCGGCTCATGGTTTGTTTAGTAACGGTTAAGCATGACTTAAACTTGGATCTGGCAGCAGTCACACTGGCCTTCATTTACTTGGAATGAAGACCTTATCGCACCCCGCCTACGTAATGTGCGCCTTAAATCTGGCGTACTAATCGGCAAAGCGTTAGCCACACGCACAGGCTTTGGATACGCTACTGCAAAGCATTGTGGCTTCTTCTGCCATCGAAAACGACACCCTGAATGTACAGTCACTACGTTCTTCGCTGACTCGGCGGTTACAGGTAACCGAGGAACACCCTTATCCAGTTTCTGAGCGCTCCGAAGGGCTGATAGCCATGATGGTGGAGCGATCCAAAATCATCAGCAGCCTCTGTCGCTAGAGCGACTACTGCAATAGCATGTTTGGTTATTTCCTGACTTGCTGGATAATCGCAGCCATCTGTTAGCAGTCGATTTTGGCAAGGCTGATTGGGCTACGGATGTAAAAACGTTAGCTCAAGCCTGCCGCCAAGAAGAGGTTCCCTATGCTCTGGAGATCTCCCGCTCGGGGCCTAAACAGGTGTGGATGCTGTGACGCTTACGATCAAGTTGCATGTTTCGCCTGCAACAAGCGGTGCATTCATTTTGCTACTGCACACCCAGCGCTTTAAACACCGCGTCTACTGGATCTGCGTAGAAGCTGATTTGGAACTTTGAGAATAGCTCTGCGGGTACAGTTGGAATGTCGGAGGCAGATGCCATGGGTAGTAATACTTTGCGTCCGCCGCTGTCCATCGCCATTTGCAAGCTGCCTGCTAGGTCTGATACTGGGTTTACCACGCCGCCTAAGCTCATATCACCTAACACCACCATTTGCTCTTGTACTGGCTTATTCATTAATACAGAACAAAATGATACCAATGCCGCTAGGCTGGTAGTGGTACTGGGGCCGGTGTTATGGAGCTCAACCACATGTAGATGATACTCACGATCAGTAAAGCGGGCGGATGCGCTAATGCGATTTAGGTTGCCTCTAAAATAGTCAAAACCTACCCGTATTGCTTCTTTGGCGGGCGTGTTTGAGCCTAAGCCAGAGGTAGAGTGCTTGCCATTGCCTGGCGTCATTTGTGTTTCAAAGCGGTATAAACCCAATTGGCCAGATGTAGCGCCCTTGGTGACCATGTGCACCACGCCGGGTTTGCCTAACCCTTCTGGGATCAAGCTACTGCCACCTTGTTCGGGCACATTCACAAAAAACTCTTCTAGGCTGTCGTTGTCGATGTAACTAAAGTGCACATCGAAAAACTCCATGCCGCCCAGCTTCTTCAGCTGCTCTTTAACCCGTCGGCGAGTTTCTAACGCGTAAGTAAGGCAAGCTCGCACGTCTTCTTTGGTAAAGTTACTGTCTGGATGTAACAGTTTTAATAAGCCAGATACGGTACGGCGTACGCCTATCACGTCTCTTTGGTTAAGGTTGTTGCCCATCTTAAAGAAACGACCGATGGCATCAGCAAAAGTGCGCTTGCGCATCTCACGCATGTACTCGGCTAAATAGTCAGTGATCAAGCCGTAGCGATCGGTAAAGAACTCCGGGCGCATTTTCGGGATTTCCCAGCCGGGAATATAAGCATGAAAACGGTCAAAAAAGGCAGTGTCTATCATGGCGTCAGGAAAGGGCGCTAACAGGTGACTGGTTTTAACCAAGGTTTCTACACTTTGGTTAATGTTACCTACGAACACCATGGATGCTTTAGCTTCAATAGAATCACGTCCACGGGCGAATGAGCCCGAGGCCATGTAGTCTTTCATGATCTGAATGCCGTCTTTATCTTTAAAGTTAATGCCGGCTACTTCATCAAACGCCACCACGTCCCACATGCCGACTAAGCCCACTTGGCGAGAGCTCATGTTATAGAAGAGGTTAGCCACCGTGGTTTGGCCGCCAGAGACCAGCAAAGAGTTAGGGGAGCACTCTTTATAGACGTGACTCTTACCAGTGCCGCGGGGGCCAAGCTCACATACGTTATAGTTGTTTTCAACAAAGGGGATCATCCGCGCGATTAGGTGCCACTTAGTGCGCTGATCCAGATTAGTGGGCTCCATGCCAATAGAGCGAAGCAAAACGTCCATCCATTGGTCGGTATTAAACTGAGCGCGGCCGGTAAATATTTCGTCCATATTCATGGACGGCATTTGAATGGGCTTTAAGTTTAAAATTGAAAACGGTGAGGTCTTTTGGCCCTCTTCAAAAAAATACTGCACCGTGATCATGCACCAGATGCCGCCGGTCAATAGCTTTTCATTGTCACTCACAATGTTGGTCGGCACTAAGGCATCTTTAATGCCGAGGTTAGATAGCATAGCCTCGTAAACGTCTTTTTTCTGATTAAGCCTCACACCTACTTTGTCGATGATTTTAAACGAGCCGCGTTCACGAATAATCGACTTAATCTTTTCGGCTTCATCGGGGCGTACGTAGTTTTCAGCCAAGATCCGTTTTACGTTTTCTAAGCCTGTGGCAACCACCTCATCATCGTCAGACGCGCAGTACATGCCTAACAAATACTCCAGTACGTACACGGGAACGTTAGCGCCTTCTTTCAGCTGCTTAGTGAGATCTTTACGTACCACACGGCCTTTAAAGTGCGTATTCAGCAAGTCATCTAAGTCGTGGGCTTGCAGTGCTTTTATTTCTTCTTTAACTAGATTTGAAGGTGGTGCTAAATCTGCGTTATCGATGCCAGGCGCTACTTCATCATAATGGTTAGTACCATCAGCATAAGGTTGAGTATGAACATGCATGTTCTCAACATAAATTTGTTGAGTAATGGCGGCATCAGTCTCTAGAGACTGTTGCTCATCGTTACTCTGCCATTCGCCTTCTTGAGGTACAGAATGGCTGTGCTGGGAATCATCTTGGTTCATGTTCACACCTTAAAAAAAGTCATCTTGAAACGCCAAATCTATAGTTACCGCATACTGGTTATAGCGAGTACGGGTCGCGGTATTTTCTAACACCAAGGTATAAGCGGCGTTGCGATCAAACTGTGCGCCAATCAGCTTAAGTCGAGCTACACGGACGCGGTCGTCCATGGCCTTACTGATACTATCAAAATTCAGCGTTTCACGGCTGGATACGGTATTACCCGCGGGGTCCACAATAAACACATCAAGCTGGCGGGCCACGGTGCGCTCACTCACCGGATCGGTTTGAATGAAACGGATCTTATCAATACTGTTCACCAGCTTAATGGGTTGGGTGGCTACTACCACGCCCACCGGCTGCTTCTCGTGCTTGGCCACTTGTTCTTTTTGTAACTCACGTACCTGCAATACCGGCACACAGACCTCTTGTGGCATGGCGCCACCGTGCACAAACTTAGCCCCGCCCACAAAGTGAAAGCGCTGTACGCCTTTTGGCAATATAAACTCAGTATTAGGCAAGTGGCTGCTTAGTTCCGTATTTCGCGACTTGGCAGTTGAAACCTTGATTTCACCTTTCCAACAAACGTGACCGGCGGTTAACTGCTCACCAATGATATAACGCTTCTTCGCTTCAATGGCGCCCTCGGCTTTATGCTGCAGCACGGTTTTATCGGCGGCTGCCAAAGCTTGCTGTTGAAACAAAAAACCATGGTCGGCGGTAATTAAGACTCGGCTACCATTCAGGCGATTGATCACCCGACCCACTAAGTCTTTGAGCTCATTAATGGCAGCGCGGCAGGCTTCAAACGTTTTATCTTCGGTAGCGCCTTTGTCACCAATAGCATCTATGGTGTCGTGATAGATATACACCACAGCCGCGTCTTTTACTTTTTCGCGACCTTCTTGGTTAGTCCAGCGCATTAGCTCCCTAGCGGTCACGGCTAAGCCATTTACTTTTTGTAGAATGGCATGGCGATTCTCGATACCGCTGGTCGATTGGCCGTCAGCATACACAATGGCACTTTGATCGCTGGCGGCTCTATAGCTTAACTCTTGATGGGGCAATAACGCCGCCATGCCCAGTTGGGTATAGCTGGGTAATACGCCAAGTTGCGTGCTTAAGTCGGCTTTAAACCGGCGTTCATTATTAATGCTGGTGCTTAGCTCGTGAGCCACTTCATAACGCAAGGCATCAGAGATCACCACAAACACCCGCTTAATTTGCGTGGTGTTAAATAGACTTTGTACTTCTCGTTGATAAAAGCTTTGTTGAGCGGGCACGCCAGGCAGTTGCCAAGTAGTCAGCTGCGAGTCGTCACCGGATGTATTGGTGGCACACAAATCTTTTGCCAATAGTCCATCCCACGCCAAGCTCAGCTCATAGAGGTACCAGGTGGTATATAAGCTTTCTACTTCGTCATCGAGCTGGCGCAAAATGTCGGCACCTTTGCTTTGTACTGAATGCACATGCTCATTAAAGTTTCGATAAGCCTGATCAAACTGATAAAGCTCTTCGGTATAAGCCTGATACATGGCCGCGGCAGACTGATAATGAAAGCCATCAACATAGCGTTGGCGTAAATGCAGCAATACTTCCGCGGCTCGCAGTGCCTCATAGATAGCCCGATATTCAGCACGAGACATTACCCAGTGGCTGGCCATGCGCCGCGATAACATACGTTCGAACAAAACTTTATCCAGTTGTTGGCTAGTATCCAGTAATTCCAGTACTAAGCCGCGGATCATGCTTTGTTCAATGGCTTCAAAGGTTTCACACTCCAAAAGCTCTAGCGGCTGATAAGCCAGACTATGGCGGCCAATCTCTAACTCCTGCTCCAGCATCTTGGCAATTTGTTCATAGCTGGCAGAAAACTGTCGGCTATCCCGCCAACTGCTCATAAATGCCAAGGCGGTAGAGCGGCAAGACGCCGATGCTAATACGTTGTTGCGCAACCAGTCACGATTGGCGTTTTCAAGATGACTCCAAAATTCAGTGCAAAATAGCTTAAGCACAAAATCATTAATGCTCGGCTTTTCCGCTCGATAACCAAATTCCTGGCCAAGCTCAGTCCACAAGGCATCGGTTAAACCAAATTTGCTTAGCTGCTCAAGCGCCGGTGGCGTGTCCGCCCCTTGACCAAGAGAATCGGCATAATCTTTTAGTAACGACTGTAAGATATCCTTTAACGAAGCTGAATCAGCTTTGGCAACTACGGCGATCATTTTACAGTCTAGCGACTGTTCGTTTTCCGCTTCTGTTACCCATTTTTTAAGGTGCAATCTGCGTTGTTTGTCATTTAAAAACGCTTGGCGTCCATGAATATGAGAGCGCAAGGCCATCAGCGGAATACCCAGCTCGGTGAGTAGCATAGAACTGTGATCGGCAAAAAACTGTTCGCTGTATAAGCGCACGTCTAGTAACCAGTCGTTATCTGGCTCTGGCTCTGCGTGGGGGAAGTACAACAAAAATGCCTGCAGCGGCTCATCTAACTCAATGCGCTTCTTGGTTTGTAAAACCGACAGCTCACTCATGTTCAGCACACAAACATCAAGGCCAGTTATGCCCTCAACCGCAAATTGAGTGGCTTCATCGGTAAACCGTTGCTCGGCGTCGTACCAAAACACGAGGCGACTGTGTTCAAACTTGGCGGCAATGCCTTTGGCCAGTTCACTGGTTTGCATTAAATTAACTCCAGTTTTTGCCATACAGGCTGTAAATCCTCGGGGGCGGGCAGGTTTTTAATAATAGAAAATTGGCGGTGATTTTTGCCTTTTTGGCCCAGCAACTGGTCTAGTGCAGGATCCACTACCTGTTCGTAAAAGCATTTTCCATGAACGAAGAGCGACAGCTTGTCTGATTGCGACTTATTATTTACCTCGGCCATCTTCTCTTGATACAAAGTCCAAATTCGCTCGGGATCTAAATAAACATGCCATTCACGCAAGGTCTCGATAATCGAGCCTTCATCATCAATGTTTTTTGGGTCCAGCAACTTATCTTTAAAGCCTAACGAGCGCAGCCCTTCCCAAAGTGGATTGACCACAGACCATAAAATGCCATGCCTTACCCATTTATCTAAGTCTGTGACCAAGGCTGCGCGCAAGCCGTCTAGGCCATCGATAATTTTTGCTTGCTGCTTGTCGGGTAGGGCTTGCCATAACTCATCGGGATTAATGAGATAGTTCTCAATGCAATAGCGTGGCAAAAACAGTAAGTTTTGATACTGATGACTAAGCTCGGTGATTTTGTCTTCTTGCCAATCATCTCGGTCTACCAAGCCAACCCAGTTCGTTTCTTGCTTGATAATTTCGACCACATTCTTCTTGCTGCCCGCTGGTGCAATTACCCATTTTTGCGACCAGTTGGAGTTAACTCTCGACATTAACAGCTCAAAGCTATGCACATCGTCACTGCCCTCTACCACGAACACTCGCTTCTGTGAGGCACCAATTTTTTGTTCTTTAATGTTTTTTATTATCGTATTGATGGAGGCCATGCTTATTCCTCACTGGCGTTGAGTTCGATGCGTATGCCGAGGCTTTCGTAGCGTCGCCACACATCAACCGAATGCGAGGTAATAATCAACTGGCCACCTAACTTGAGCGTGGTTTGTTCAAGGGCATCCAGTAGCGGATTAACTAAAGAAGGATGCAAATACAGATCAGGTTCATCGATTAGCACTATGCCGCCGGGCTGCACCCAGCGATGTAGCAGATATAAAATAATTAATACCTGATGCTCACCAGCACTGAGTTCATCAATGCCGTGATGCACGCCTCGTGCGTTCTTAATTTTAACCCGCAGCCTGCTTTCACCGGGTTTAATATCAGGGTCAATTTCTTTGCCCATTAAAAAGTGATTTAAACCGCGGATCACCTCATGGTATTTATGTAACTGGGTGGTTTTTAGGTTGATCAAGGAGGCTTCCAGCTGGCCTTTCCAATCGTCGGTCACTACATATTTAGTTAACCAGCGCTGGGTTAATAGATCCGGCAAGGGCTCCGAGATATTTTTCTTCGGCGTCACCCAACGGCGCTCTTCGGCATCCAAATACATTAAGTTAGGCGCAGACACTTTTTCGGCGGACAAAATAAGTTGCCGATGTTTGTGTGACCAGTCATCCACCCAAGACCCTTTAGGCAGATACAAGGCTCTTCTTGGCTGTCCTGGTTTACCCGTTCTGGCAACCGACTCGCCAATCCATGCCACATCTGGCAGCTGTTGCTGCATTTTTTCACACCATTCCATGGTGCCAAAGATAAGGCCGACTTTGCCCTGACAAATGCCATCTATGTCAGTTAAGACTACCGCCAAGCCATCCCAACTTTGCAGCCATTTACGGGAGTCGTGTTTTTGTGGCAGCACTTTTCGCTGAGCGAGCCAGTAAGCTAACGCCTCCCACAATTTAGCGATGCCGCGTAGCACGGTAGACTTACCGCAGCCGTTTGGGCCGGTCAGTAACACCCGTGACTCTACCTCTCCTGTCCAATCATTGTCGAAAGAGAGTTCGCCATCTTTGAGCGGACCGACGGCTTGACTGTATATGGCACTAATTCTCATTACTTCACCTTGGGTGCTGAGCCGGTAATGTCTTTGACGTTGGCCAGCAGATCGCCGAATTTACCGTAGTTTACCTTTACACCGTCATCTAAATCTATGCTGATGCGCATGTCAGCGTAGTGCTTGAGCTTGTCGTCAAACTCCCGTAGCTCGACCTGTTTTTTCTGCAAGGCGACCAGTTCTTTTTTCAGACTGTTGGCTTCTGCGGTAGAGCTGGCGTTTTCGATCTGTTTATCTAACTGCCCGGTATAAGCGTCATATTTACCCAGCAGTGGGCTAACATACTCGGTACGCATCCGCGCTAATGTGCCTTCGTTATAACGGTGTAAATACACCAGGCACTCAAAGGCTTTTTCTTTGCCAGAGCTAAACAGCCAGTAAATAGGGCGCTTCTTATAGGTCTTTAAATGGTCTTTATAGAACTGGGTCGACAGATAACGGCGAATCGTCTCTAGTGATGACTCATTTTTTCGCGGTTTAATGGCGTGTAAGCACAGCGACTCGGCGACAAAGTCGAGGTTTTGCTGCAGATGCTCTTCTGCCCACGCTGTGCGCACAAAATCGCGGAATAGGTTAGTGGCATCGTCTTTAAACCATTCTTGATCAGTAAACGGAATAATACCGTCTTCATCGGCAGGAAAAGTTTGATAATTATCATCGGCGACAAGTTTATCAAAGCCTTCATTACCAGCATGGGCATAAATTAAGCCTTCATGATCCAGAGAATAGCGGCCCATCATGCAGCCAATGGCGTAGCTAATTAGTTTGGATATACTATCACTCCTATAACAGTCTGCACTTCTATCTTGAAAAATAAAAATAGGATTGCAATACATAGTTATATCTTTAACTGTCAAATTAGGAAGAAAGTCAGGAGTTAGGCTGTAAACATTATTAACTTTATTGTTTATCTCTAACTCTAGATTCAATGCTACACCTACTCTATTATCAGCTAACTTAACAATCTCATCAAAAGCATATTCTAATTTTATTTTGTTTTTTATTTTTATTATATTATTAACTTTGAATTCTAAGGAAAGCTCTGACTCGTCCCAGTCCTCTTTGTGTATTTCAACTAGTTTTTTAGCTTCATCTGAAACAAAAATATCTTTGTACGGCACAGAAATAACATCAATCAAATTTATCATAATGGTGGGATTAAGGGTGTTTAGTATCATACGGCCATAGCTAGAATTCAAAACAGCAGTAATTTTATATAAGTTTTCTATATCATTCGGAAATATTGCTAAGCCTTTGCTATCAAACGTTGTGTTTTTCGGTAGAAGCCTAAATCCAGTTCCATCAGTAGCTACAGGCGACCAAGTTATCCCTTTCTTATACCATTGATTTTCTGATATGATTCGTCCGGACGGGTGTTTTTTGTAATAATCTCTAGCTTCTATTGACCAGTTGATAACATTCTCGAGATTACCATACCATTTTCTAAAACTGCCACCTTTTGAGTACAACAACCATTTATTACCTACCCCAATACTTTTCCCGTTGATTTCCCAATGAAAGCGTAAAAACCGTTCATTGTCGGAGGTAATGTTTTTACCTTCAACATTTGCTACGTCACCAATTTTTAACGAGTTAAAGCTCTCGACAATAGATGTATCTAACCAGTATGCAATTGGACACCCATCTATTTTATTAAATTGACTTTGATTTTTTAATAGTGGTTTACACCATCTATTTAGTAGTCTATTTTTCTTATCCTCTTCATTCCCATCAATAAGTCTGAAATAAGTTGATTGATAGTTCGCTTTTAATGTATTTTCAATTACCCAAGCAGTTGTTTGAACAACGTCTCCAGATATTTGGCTGAACGCTCTGGTACCTAAATGAATCATGGAAATAATAGTTTTTTCATTTATCATCCACTCTCTTAAGTTTTTGTATGTCGGTAAAAACATCCAAGACTGCATATTAATTTGCGCGTTAAAGCCAAGAGGCTTAAGCAAACTAAAAGCATGCTCCATAAAGATGGCGAACAGATCAGATTTACTATTGGGGTAGACTTTAGCCGCAAACTTTTTCAATTCGGCATTCATACCATTACTGCCCATATAGGGCGGATTAGCGATCACCGCATCGTAGCGCTGGGCGAGCAGCCAAGCTTGATGAATAAAAGGCAGCAGCGTGTTGGCGGCAGGTTTTTGCATAACATCGCCATTCTCTGCCAGCTGTTGTAGGTCGGTCAGCAAGGCTGCTAGCTCATCCGCTTCTTCTGCTGGCACGTTAATTAAAGAGCCGAAGGTTTTGGCTTGTTCAAAGCGCTCTAATGTCTTTCTTACGAGTGCATATCGGCTGTCTTCTTGCCCAAGGCTAGTCTGCGCTTCTTCAAATAAGCCCATAGAGACGCCTTGGTCCCAGCTGCTGGTGAGGTTGAGCTCTGTTAGTAGCTTATCGGCAGCCAAATGATCACTTTGCTGCATTGAGAGTACGTTCAGCTTAAGGGCACCGCCTTTAGTGCTGCTGCGCTCAAAGATGCGTCTGTCGTCTTGGCGGGCCATCATCATTAACGAAAATCCCGACAGTTGCGCGGCGCGATCGTCGATGTCGATACCGAACAAGTTGTTTTCTAAAATCAGCAGCGGAATGTCACGACTACGATAACCGCGGTCTTCGTAAATCGCCTTCAGTACGTTATAGGCTTCAATCAAGATGTGGCCAGAACCACAAGCCGGATCCAGTACCTTGATGCTTTCTGGCGCTATGGTATCGGGCGTGTTGGCTTGAATGGCGGCTAGTACTTCTTCAGGTTGTTCGCCGGGCTCTATGTAATATTCCAAATCCGCTTTAATACTGGAGTCAGGATAGGTTTGCAGCCAATGGCGGCCGACCGAGTTTTGTACTAAATATTTTACAATCCAGTTGGGCGTAAATAGCTGTGTAGCGGCGGGGATGTCTTCGCTTTTAACGACTTTTCCCATCACTTGATCTTTTTTCTCGGAGATATAAAACTGATACAACCAACCGATCACTTCTACCTGTTCCCAATCTTCTTCGGGAATGTCGTCTACTAAGCCGCGCAATACCGAGTCGGTGCGGGTCAGATTATCGGGCAGCAAGAGCTCTGAACCATCGTCTAGGGCATCAAATAAAAACGGCATGGCTTGGTGTAACTTGTGGCACTGGCCCAGTAACAGCATGCGGTATAAGGCTTCATCTTTATTACCGGCTAACTTTAGCTCGATCACTTGCTCGCGGTTTAAGTCGAGCTCGGTGGCGGCTTCTTCTGCGTGGTCGAGAATTTCAAAACCGCTGGCGTTTTGTGGATGAGACAAGACCCGCAAACCGTGGCCAAGATAGTCTTTTAGCTCCATGTAGCGAATAGCACACAAACGGTTAAACCAAGTGTAAGCCATGTGCTCAACTAATGCGACAAAGCCTTGCTGCTCGGCTTGGGTAACAAGCTTGCGGCGCAACGGGGCCAGACTGGCTTCAAAGCTGTTACCGGCCACCTGCATAATTGAGCCGGTAACCGTGGCTTCTGCCAGTTCTAGCTCCCCTTTTTTATTAGCATCTATGCCTAGCTGGTTTAAGCGCTTGGCCACTGCCGTCATAAATTCCCGTCGTGCTTGAGGCGCATATTTTTTTATATTATTAGTGTTCATTTTATATCCGTATCTAACTTGGGGTATGGCCGGTAATAGCAGTGACTGCGCGGCAGAGATCGGTGCGCAGTTGGTTAAAGCTCGGCATATCGATGCAAGTGGGATCAATCTCGTCTACTAATTGCAGCAGTTCGTCGCGACCAAAGTCGGGATTATTCAGCAACTTTCCCAGTTGTACCTTGGGTGCGCGGTCTGCGGCTCTATCGTTCCCCGAGAGTGTTTGTTCTAAGGCGGCACAGTGCTGGTAAGGTTCTGGCTTTTTAGCGCAAATTAACCAAGCTTCAGAGGTAGGTTTTGGGATCATGGCGACCCCTTTACCGGCAAACTCGGCAACATTAAAGCCAAAGTTAATCGCTGATACTAATTTACCCTGAAGTTCTTGGTCGTCACGTAACTGGCTGCGGGTGCCATCGGTATCATGAAAGTAAATGGCCAATTGCTGTTCGTTAGCTTGAGCGTGAAAGGCCAGCTCCGCGGCACGTTGGGCGTGCTCTACGTAGCCTTTGGGTATTTTTTTACTGGGCCTGACTCTTTTGCTGATTTTGGCACGTTTGCCTAACTCACTGCCGGAGATAAGCGTGCAAAACTGCTCTGGTTGATGCCAACTAAGCTGCTCACTATTCCACTCGGGAAGTAATAGTTGTAGCTGCTTAAGCAGTAAAGTGGCCAGTGGCCCTATGGCTAAATCAGCGCCGTGGATAATATGTTGGCCCGATTTAGAGCCGCCTAAATCGGTGGGGCCTTCGCCGGTCATAAGTAGCTGCTGCAGCATATTATTGCTCCTGCTGCTCGGCTTCTAAGGCCATGTCGTGTAAGTAAACGTCGAGCATGGCATCGCCCGGTGCCAAGCTTTCTAACTTGTGTGCGGCGGTGGGTAAGTCAAAGAATCGTACCGAACGAGTTTGACCATTGGCTCGCTTGTATAGCAACACCACGGCTTCTTTGGCTATGGCATCGTCTAGGTAGTTGAGCACCATGGGGCTGTGCGTGGTCACGATGATTTGTTTGGGTGATGCCACCAGTGCATCCACGATTTGTTCGGTCACTTCGGGGTTGATGCCGTTTTCTATTTCATCAAACAGCAATGACTCAAGGCTGCTGAACTGCTGGGCTAAAATAGCCAACAAACGCAGTAAGCCATCGTTGATATGGCGCGCTTCAGTTTCTAGTTCGTGCACCCCGCCTTGTGCGGTATGGAACCGCTCAATAATTTCTAATTGGATCCAGCCTGAACGCAGCGCCTTGGTATTAACGGCAATGATCTGCGGATAGTAGTGCTGCAACTGTTCGAGCAACTGTGCTTTTTGTATATCAGTTAATTGATGCACAAACGCCGACAGCTGCTCGCCCCCCATGCCAATGTCGGCACGGTCGGTTTTTCTGACCTTTTCTCGCAACGTCTGGGGGGACAGTAGATCGAGCGAGCGCAGCGCACAAATACGATCTTTTACGGCTTTAAGTTCGTCGCTTAGCAATTCAGGCTTAAGCTGAGAGAGCAAAGAGCCTTGGTATTCAAAAGGAATACTCTCTGTCTTTTCAGCATTTAACTGATAGCGACCATCTTTAAGGCTGAATAATACTTGCTGAGATTGGTCATCTAAACGGATGATCCTCTCGGCAGTACAACACAGCTTGCTGCGGTTAAAGGTGGCTTGCCAACGATAGCGCTGGTTGGCTACTTCCAGATCTACTTCCAACTCTATGTTGCTGCGCTTCACCAAACGCGAGTTTAGGTCTCGGGGTTCCCAGCGACGTATAGCTAACCATTTTTCGACCTCACCCAACATAATGGCACTGGCAAAATCCAGCGCCTGTAATACGGTACTTTTACCGGCACCATTTAGGCCAATCAGACAGGTAAAATGTGCCAGCCTAAGTTCAAACTCAACCAGCGATTTAAAATTGTCTATGTACACCCTTTCAATCATGTTGGGCTCCGGTGGTAATGAGTCATTTGAACGATACAGCGTGAAGGTAACAATAACTTGCGCATCACTTTATCCGCACTCGATCGCCGTCATTTACCGATTGCATCAGCTGCTTACGCAGTGCATTAAGGTAATCGTCCACCTGCTGTTCGGTTTCAATCATATTGCTCGGTGCTAAGTTGGCCGGGATAAAGGTAATGGTGCGCTTTACATAAGGCTGTGGCTGCTTATCCGTACATTCTGGTATGGGTTGCGTGGTGCTGGACATACCCGACGTTGCGCCTGTACCTAAAGTAGGTGTCACGCCCGCGGTGCTGGACGGTGTACTTGCAGCGGCATTAGCAGCCTGCTGTTTGCGTTCTTGTTCCGCTTGCTGCTGGCGCTGAGCTTCAATGTGGCGGTTAATTAATTCAAATGCCTCATCTTCTAGGCCGTCGGCTTCCGCTTGGTTACTCACAATGACCGGTATCGACTCGGTTTTTTCCGCTCGCTGGCGGCACAGCTGTAACGGTCTTAGTGCTTGATTGCTAAGCTCCGCACTGGCCCGCGCTTCAGTTAATGTTTTTTCTACATGGCTGATCCGGCCATCGATACGCTCTAGGGCATGTACGCGTCGTTCTTCCACTAGGCGATGATTAACTCGCTGCACTTGCTCAATTAACGGGTTAATGTGGCGCAATTCACCGTAAGGCTGTGGCAGCTCATAAATGCGCTTAAGCTCTGCCAGTGCTTTGGCCGCAGTTGGCTCTTTGTCTAAGGCGACGACGTTATCTTTAAAGTCACCGTGCAGCGCGCTGGCTAAGTCTTGCCAAGTACTAAACTGACTATTATAAAAATCGTCTAAGTCTTCGAAGTCTTCCGCTAAATCTGCCAGTGCTTCGCCGTCTTCCAGCAAACGGGCAATTAAGCTAAAACTATTGCCTTGACCTAATACACCGGCAATCAGCACTAAGCCGTCTTCTATGTCTTGCTTGCCAGGGAAGTGGCCAGTTTGTGCTTTACTGCGAAAGGATTTTAATTCGTTTTGCCAGTGGCTTAACTCGGCACGAATTAATTCATTGAGCTCTTTTTCACCGGTACCGGTAAATGTTTTAGAGAACAACTCTTTGACTAGGCTCACCGCTTTTTTAAGCTGGCGCTCATCGTGTTGGCGTATTTTGTTTAAACGCAGTTCGCTACGCTTACGCACGCTGGTAAAAAAGTCATACGCCTTATTGAGCGGCAGGTTAGTGCCTTGGCTGGTAAAGCTAATTTTTCCGGCTAGGGCCAAGCGCGCTACTAACAATAAAATATCGTTATCTGGCCAGCCATAAGGACGCTTAGCAAAACGCGCGACCACATCACGCAGATACACGGCCTCGTTGCGTTCCACCTTAAGGCTGATAAATTGCTCGGCTTCTCTCACGGCTTGCGGATTACATTCTTCATCGGCTAAATCTATGCCTAATTGCGCCATATCATCGGCCATCAGTACCGCGCTAATTTCACGCAGTACTTCACCGCTCGCAGGCTGCAGCATATTCAGCTTGGCAAAGGTGTTTTCAATGACATAACGATAAGCTTCTTCGACCATGGCCGGTGCTTGATTGGCTTTAATGGTTAAGCGCGTACCGATGGCGAATACATCAGCTTCAAAGAATAAGGTTTCAAACTCAATGCGTAAGCGCTTCTCACGGGCGATGTTTTCCATCTGCTTTTCGCGCAGCAGGTGTTCGTGCTCGGGGCGTTGACCAGAGTTTTGCTTGAGAAAACGGTCGGTCTGAATAAAAGTACTGAGCTCTCTCCATAACCTGGGCTTATCTGCCAGACGCACTAATACACAACCATCCCCCTCCAGGGTGTGATCGAGGCAGCGCTGGTCTTGCTGAAAGTCATCAAAATGCGCATCCAACGGCGAGGTAACCTTCAGCACTAAATCCTCTAATGAGCTGCCATCTCTTGGGTGACCATTGCAGAAGCGACTGACTTTAAAATCTTGCTTATTAACTGGGTAGCGGTACTGATTAGTACGGCGCAGCACATCTTCAAAAATAAGGTTAGACAGCTTATTCGATAGCTCCGAAGGCTCTACGTCTGTACCACGAATTTCGTTTTCTATTTCTTTTTCTTCGTTAGTTAAGAAGATGTACTCATCGCCATTACGAGATATCAGCAGCTGGCGCTCTAAACGATTAAGGCTTTCTTCAATCTGTTTACGCAGTACAATTTTGTCGGCGTCGATTTGGTCAATGGTTAAAGTCACTAGGTTATCGAGCGTACTTTTCAGTACGTCGACATAGCGGATTAAAAACAGCGTTTTAAAAATATCACCATCAAATGCGGTCAGTGAGTCGTGTTCGCAGGCTTGGTCTATAGTGCGCTGAACCGCGGGCTCTAAGAAGCTTTCGATAGACGAGAAAAAGCTATGAAAGGGGATCAGTATATCGAGATCACGGTCTTTGTATTGCTTAGCTGCCGACTGAAAGGCATCCAGTAACGAACGCTCGCCCATGGCCATGTGTTGCCCAGTTGCACCTTTAGAGCGAATAGACTCAAACACCTTCTGTACCAGTAAGTAGTGATACGGCACAAAGGGGTAGTTATCGACAAACGATTGGGTGTCTGTGTAATTTTTAAGAGAGGCGGTGGTGGTTTTATCAAAAGTAAGCTGATTGCGTAAGATATCGGCTTTTTGCTCGAATATTTTCGCCAAAGCCAATTTTGCCGGCTCGGTTTTTACCAATAGACGTTTTTGGATTACTTCTGATGTATTAGAGCTAGACAACTTAGGTCGAGTCGAGAAACGGGCTTGAATACGCGAAAATTCATCGCCTTCTTTCTTTTTCATGCCACCAATGGCCGCGTCTATATCGGCTTGAGAGGTCACCACTATCCAAGCTTTGCCGCCACAAAAGGTGCCTAAGTCTTCCGCTATGGTTTGCAGCTTCAGCATCATCTGGGTGTTTTTACCAATAAACTGCCCGACCTCATCGGCCATAAACAGTAAGTTTCGCTCGGGGTTCAGTTCAAGATAATCGTTGACCCATTTACAGAAGTTACGAATATCCAGCGGGAAGTTATTTTCTAACTGCTCTACCCAAGCGCGAGCCGACTCTTCACTTTGTTCACTGGCGTGGGCCAAGGCATCGGCCAGCTCGTCACGGTAGAAGTCATACGCATCGCGTTCTTTTTCCCAAGTAGAACTGGTTAAGCGGGTAAACTGCTCTTTAAAAGATGCAAACTGGCCACGTTTATCTAGCTCTCGCTCAAGGTGAGCAATATGCGGAAAATCGGCACAGTATCCGACATATTCGTTAAACACCTTAAGGAACACCTTGAGAATGGCGTTTTCTTGATCGTCGGTGTTGGCGCGTGAGTCAATGTTAAACAAGATCACGTCTGCTGGATGCGAGGCGGCCAGTTGCATATCTGCCAATAGCATTGGATCGGCTATTTTATTTTTGAAAATATCGAAAGCGTGTCTGCCAGAGCCGTCAGAAGCGACGGGTCTATTGGCCAGCAGATAAGACAGAATTTTAAGAAAGTGCGACTTACCCGAACCAAAAAAGCCTGAGATCCATACGCCTATCTTGCCAGACGGCTTGTGGGTACGATCGGTTAACGATGGCGAGTAGGCTTCATAAAAAGAGCGAAAATGACGGTTGAGTTCATTGGTCACTACGTATTCGTCTAACTCTATAAATTCGTTTTCGCTATCTACTTGCTCGGCTTTAACCACGCCGTTAATCTCGCGTACTAAGTCTTTGGCAAACAGCTGTTCAACATTCATATCTGCTCTCTTTTATATTTTATTTTTAGATTTTTATTTGGCTGTAATCGGCTTGGTTTTGATTAGCCGTTCAATATTTTATTACCATCTTCAGGAACCAACTTAAAAGCGCGATAGTAATTGCGAGACTCAATCATACCAAAAGGGTATAAGTCGCGGCCGCTGTATTCACCAGGATAAAATAGCACCAAAGGAGTATGTCCCATCACATCTTGTAGGGCGCTCAATAGCTCGTGCCCCCGCACCAGTGGCCAAGCATTCCCCAAACCCGACACCAATAAAAATTGTAACTTCTCCGGCTGAACTTTTTGCGCGATATACTCGGCTACTTTAGCCTGACTAAGAGGACCGGCCAGGGTTTTTCGTAAACTAGCTAGGCCAGCTTGTTGTTCTCGGGTGCAAGCGCGATCAAATAAGCCTCGTTCGGTCAGCATATCGACCAGTATTTGGAATAAGTTGATGTGCACAAATTGGTAGTTGCGGTTAGTCAGGCGCTCTGTGAGATGTATAAGTTGGCCACGAACAAGCAACTCATACTTAGCGGGATAGTCAAAAACCCAAAAGCCAATCTCATTACCTAAGCCATCATTTTTTAAAAACTTCGCGCACTCAATACGCTCTTGAATAAGATCAAGCCGCGCTTGTAGGGTTTTCATAAAGTGCACTCCATGACGGGCTCTAAGTCTTCACGCTCAAGCTTTTGCAGCCAGCTTTTAACTTCCGGCAGTAAATAGACCGGCTGTAGCTGCTTGCCTCGGGTGCTGTTTAAGTACCCGGCATCGGCCAAAATTTTAATGGCGTTGTTGCCCATTTTTTTGATGCTCGATTCAGAGAACTTTCCTAACTCTGGATGCGCCTGAATACGATATTGATAGAACTCACTCCAAGCGTCAGCATCTAGCGATGGCTGGTATGTGCGCCGTGCATCTGTGATTGTCGTTTTCATAAAATCAACTAACACCGGTGAGTTAAGCAGCAGCGCAAGCAATAGCATCTGAATACATACCCGCTCTTCTGCCTCGACTAACTCTCGCATAAAGTCTGCACCGAGCGGCTCTAGCCGCCAGCGCAGCGTACGAGCATAACGAATAGCCGTTTGTGGTGAGTTTTTTTGCAGAATATTTTGTTCAATAACGGCGTGTTTCCACTGCTCTTCTGAAGGCTGCTGAAGCAGGGTATCTGCCATCACTCGGCTCTCTGAAACCATCAAGCTACCACCAATGATGTCACCTAAATATTCTTTTACATTCATGCCGTTAAGTCTCTTTTAATACGTATTTTCGAATGATATTGGTGATATTGAGTTTAGATTGTTACATTTCGCTGCTTTGTTCCCGTTTACAGATCGCAACAATGTCGCGTTACATGAAGGGTGTATCAACTTTCTAAGAACTTACAGATTGCTATTTTGATATATGAGGCATTCACGTTAATAGATTATGCGCATTAACTTGTCGTGAGTAGCGAGCCTACATGCAAGTTTCAGACAAAGTGTGAATAATATATTTAGCACAATATTTTATGTGTAGGACTCAATGCAGCCATCTTAAATAACGAGTCTTAAGCTTTAACACTCGTTACTGATGGACTAATAGGCACATTTTGAACGCAGGAAAATTCCTCACTCATCATACATCCTACTCTCCAGCACTTCTATTATGAGCTCTGAGTAGGTCATTCCCATTTTTTGGCTCTCATCACGCAGTAAAACCCATGCATCCCAGCTAACCTCAATCGATTTACCAGGAGCTCTACGTCTCGCATTTCTAATCGACTGTTTAAGTTTTCTCCATTGGTCACTATTGAGATATCGTGCAGCCCACTCATTAAGTTGCTCAGCGTCACAACAATAAAACACCCTATCAAGCACATCTTGCGAGACTTCGCCATTATCTCTATCGACTACACTGACATCTAACCATCTAATACCGTCGACTTGTGCTCTACGAGTTAAGTATTTATAGGCAACAAAGTAATCACTTTCTTGGATTATGTAGCGTGGTCTTGTCATGGAGTCTCTAATAAAAAAGTTAAGGTGTCGCTTATTTAAGGCTTAATAGAAAATTTTAGCATAATGTCGATTTTCTCTGCTCTCAGTTAGGCTAAAGCTAGTTTAGTAACATCTACCCCCCTCTTTAGGTTACCAAAGCTATACATATTCCAGCTTTAAAATCCAGGCAGCATAAGATAAGCAGGACAGCCCTAAGGTTAGAAACTGGTATGTAAGTTACTGCTTAGGGGCAGAGGAGCGAGTAAGCGAAGAATCTGTTAACAGTGTTAACAGATTCTTCGCAGGCTGGAACTAACGGCTGCGGCTGTGAAAGTGTTAACACTGTTAACACTTTCACAGCCGCAGATAAAAAGAGTGGCTACCCACCACCCTTCCAAACTACTATTTTCTATTCAAGTATTCGAGAATAAGTTTATCTATGTCTTCTTTTTGATGCTCGGTCATCTTCCGAAAGACAAACTGTACTGAACCATCTTTTAAGACTTTTCGGCCAACATTAACAACATCTCCCTCAAAGAAGGGTGTTGTGTCATATGGCTTACTGTCTTCATCAAGATTAAGCATCGTTTGCACGTCTCTAATCTCACTAAATGCTTTTTTATCTAGCACTTGATTGATTTTTTCCGCTATGCCCAACTGATCCACAAGGTCTGGGTGAGCCAGTAACTCTTGAAGATGAGCAAACGATAAAGCCTGCTCTAAGTGACTTACACTTTCACCGTTACGCTTGGACTCAGTCATAAGTGCTTTCACTATCCTGGATAAACCCACTGTATCAACTGATACAGTTCTAGCGATAGATTCAGGACTTATTTGCTTCACCGCATCCAGCAACTCATCTTGGATGTTAGCTGAAACCGCGAGCTCGTATATTTGTCGTAATCGTGTAATGGTGGGACGACCAATATCAAAACCCGAAGCAAACGATTTGTAAAATATCATTGGTAACACATAAGCACTGATAGCTTGAGTTACTTTGGCTCGGCTAATGCACTCTTCTCTGGCTACATCAGCTTGGCTCATGCCGGCGTCGACCATAGACTGATAACGCCTCCCTTGTTCATATTGAGAAAGAGGCTTATATAGATTACCTACGTCTGATAAATGTTTAGCAACGGTCTGTGTAACCTTGTCTGAATCTGTTACATAAATGAGATAAGGCTGCTTCGCTAAGTGGCATGCGAACCGGCGACGAGAGCCATCAACAACGTCAATCACACCATTTCCCATCATTCTGCCGATAGCAGGATAACTTATTCCATGCTTACGTATTGACGGTAATATGTCATTCAGTGTGAGTGAGTTAAGAGTTTCTTGTATCCGATCGTTTCCCTCAAAAACAGCTGTTTTAGTGAGAATATCCTGAGGTTCAATAATATGCAGTTTGAATTCAGCAGTTTGGCCATTTCCCAAGTTAAGTGAAATCTCCCCTTTACGCGCGGCAGAATCACTCAAGAAGCTATCCTGAACTGACTTCTCAAGAAGCTCAGAAGCACTAATATCGTTACCAGGCAAAAAGGCTTCTCTTTTTTGTTTCTTAGCTTTCATCTCATTGGTTTTCATATTATTTCACCTTAGTTTTTAATACCGTGCAGGGAGAAGTCAGTTATTCCCCAGTAACGCAAAAGTAGGTTCTCTAGCTCATTCAAAAATGCTTCAGTTTCTGACTGCACAGTTTTAAGTGATACTCTGCCTTTAGGGTATTCAGACGCAGAAAACTCGTATATAGAAGCGAGTTGAGTACTACAAAATTTAATTGCTTCCGAGCTGATTAGGTCTGACCCCATCATAAACACATCAAACGAGGCTCTAAATCTTGAAGCAGTGGTCAACTCTGAGCTTGAACGGCGGTTCAACCTTGAAATGAGCAACTTGGTAAAAGCCCAGCCAGGATGACCTGCGGCCTCAAGCCGCGCATATATACGATGTAAGGATCCCAAGTACTTACTGGTAGCGTCCTCATCATTCTGCTGTGCCTGAACAGGGATGATGCAAGCATTAGCCGCGTATAAAGCATTCATAACTTTAAAGTCAATGCTTGGCCCAGTATCGATAAATATGATGTCATACTGGTCTTCGACAGCATCAACAACTTTTCGTAATTTATCGTATGGATTGAAATCAGAGCCTTGTGTGGATGTTTGCTCTTGAAGATACAGCTCTATGTAGTTGTCATTTACATCAGCAGGTAACAAGTCAAGATTCGGTATGTTTGTCTTTTTAAATGCCGCTTTACATACATCATTAAAAGTCTGTCCGGGCTGAAGCTCATACCCTTCGGTCATAAGATCGCCAAACGTTAGTTCATTATCAGCATCAAAACTCGGCGCAAGATACATGGTTCCAGTGCCCTGAGGATCACAGTCAATCAGCGCTACCCTATAGCCGCTTTTCAGCTGAGTAGCCATTCCCGTTGATGCCATTACGGCAGTCTGAGTTTTACCGGAACCACCTTTGAGATTGCTGATAGCGATGACTAAAGGTTTCGCATTATCCGGCCGCACAATCAGCTGATCATGAAAAATGACTTTTCTTAGTTTCATCAACTCAGGGAGTGTAATCGACCAGCGATAGCCCCCATCTTTTGGATCTATACCAAGCTCGCTACAGCGCTTATTGAGAGTCCTAGTGTTAATTTGTAGGTCTTCTAGGGCCTCAGCTTGATTATAACGCCGATATTCTTTGCCATTGGGAGCGTCTCCGCCATCCGCCAAACCACTTCTTCTGCGCTTGGCCATAGATTCTGCAACTGTAGCCAAGATCTCCAAATTTCTTAACGTGTCCCGCGCTTTTGTAATCTGGGGATTTGCCATCTTATCTCTCCGATAATGAGCCACGCTTCCACTAAGAGTCGTAGTAGAAGTAACGCTATAAGAATTCATTATATACAACAAAAAACAAACCGTACAACAAAAAACGATGTACACAACATTTACAGATGAAGAAGCGGATATTTATGCTCACATAGTAGAGGCGGAGACGAACAAAATTCAAAACAATGAATTAACTTACGGATCATACTCCGAGTATGTAGAAGGACTTTTGCGTTAAGTAATTGAAGCTCACCCAGCTAAAGCAATGTGATTCTTGTCGTCAACGGTTTATGCATGGTGATGTAAATCAAGGTAGTCTCCTAAAACCTCTGACAAGCATTAAGGTGTCAGTACTCCCTACCGCCACCACTTATTTAAACTGCTAGCTTTAACCTTATCAATCCCCTCATATGAGCCGCGCCACACCTGAGTTTGAGAGTAACAACAGCAAGAAATGACGAAACTCTCGGTGGTACTGCGTAACTTAGAAAATGGCCTATCCCTAGGCATAATGCTGCCTCAGCTGATTTCGGGGGTTAGTGCATATTTAGGTTATGCGGCTAACATGACGCGATCTGCTATTAAAATGAGGGGATTACTAAGAGCTTTAACCCCTCTTTGTGGATATTGATGGCATTGTGGTCGCGGTCGAGATTGGCTCCACAAGCACAAGACCAGCTTCTGATCGCCAGTGACCATGTACATGAGTACAACAAGCCACATTCATTACACATCTTGCTCGACGGGAATCACTGGTCAATCACGGAGAGTGTTCGCCCATACCAGTCCGCCTTATACGCCTCTCGCTATCTCACCAAAATTAGCATCGTGAAGGTGCTTAGCGAGCCGTCGGTTTTTAACCATTTTTTTGACTCGTAATGACTCAATACTTATCACTTGGTTTTCGTTTATAAGTGTCCATGTCATTTTATAGGTCATGTCTTGCCGTGAGTTCGCCATTTTTTCGTGGTTCTTCGCCACTGCCCTCTTTTGTTTAATGAAGTTGTGAGAGCCTTTTTTTAGCCAGTTTTCGTTGTGCCTTAGCCAGCTTTTTGGCGTATTTCTGGGTGAGTCACGGGTTATTAAACCGTGACCGTCTGAGCAAATCGCTATCAGGCACACTTTCTAGACTCACTCCAGCAGCAATGAATTTATGAGTACGAAAATCAACAGCCAAGTGTAATTTACGCCAAGTACGGCGCTGGCTCTTGCCGTGTTTACACCGTTTTGATTCGCCTTCGCCAAAGACTTTGAGCCCGCTTACAGAGGCTGCTGTAACTCGGTGACGTGAGGGGGACGTTCATCAACTGAAAGATGGAGTTGATGAACCCTTCTAAAGCTCGAAACGGCAAGCCAAAGAAGGCCTTCAGCATCAGCGCCGTTTCGGTAGTGCTATCGCTACGACCGCGACGACCATGATGCTCACCGCAGTACTACTGATCGATAACCTGCTTATCCACTTAGATGGTACGGGAACCACGATTGATTAAGGCTCGATTGTCCTACCGCCAGTTGTTGATATTGTGTCACGCTTCTCCCATCTCTCTGCTCCAGAGCCCCTCTCTTGATAGCTCGGAACACGGGAGAGTCAGATAGTTCTCTGATTTAGTAACACAACACGGTTTCAACTTCTAAACGATAACGTCTATTTTATTTTCAATACACTACCATTTTAAATTGCATCATATTTAGATAGTGAGTTGTTGTTGATAGAGTGAGAATGATCCCTCTAGTTTTTTAATGATTATTTGATTCATGTAACTATAAAATGTCATTTAATTAAATTGCACGATCACAAACCCTATACGAAGTAATTAATCGGCCATAACAGGTGTGAAAACATCGTTTTCATCGTCAACACTGCCATGTCATACGGCCTAAACCTTACAAATTAGTTACTATGGATCGCCTGTATAGGTTAGATGAAACAAGATGCGATATATTAATATTTAGCCACGCCACTTTCATTTAAAATCATGAGGGGCAGCCCACACTATCATTTTATCATCAAATCTTTTATTTTCATTAAAAACAACGATGGAACTAACATTCCTACATCATATAAACTTACTTGCTAGATGTCGATTAAAGGTGATTACGAACGAAACCTTAAACTTATAACCTTTAACATTAAATAGTTCTTACGTGACCATGTTTCATTAGGATATAAATCACTGAGTGATCATATATTATTACAGTCTCTCCTCATACAACTGCAAGACTTTTCATTCACAAGTTGACATTAATGTTTTTATTAAAATATTGCTTACGGCACCCCATACAAAAAAACCTTACCATTTACTTTCCACTCACACTAAGAAATAGAATAGCATATTGAAAACATATAACTTTAACGAGTATGAACTTATCTTAACTAATCATTTTTACTTAATTTAATTTTTAAATTAATATATATTTCCTAACTGTTATTGTGTATCACAGCACACAACACCATTACCTTATTGTGTGTCACAGCACACAACGCCATTACCTTATTGTGTGTCACAGCACACAACGCCATTACCTTATTGTGTGTCACAGCACACAACGCCATTACCTTATTGTGTGTCACAGCACACAACGCCATTACCTTATTGTGTGTCACAGCACACAACGCCATTACCTTATTGTGTGTCACAGCACACAACGCCATTACCTTATTGTGTGTCACAGCACACAACGCCATTACCTTATTGTGTGTCACAGCACACAAAACCACTATCAAAGTCATACATTAAGGAGGCATATCATTTTTATTTTATCACTGCCATCTATGATAAATATTAAGTTGCGGCCCACATAATGGGGGTGGTAGCGCACTTTTTTAAAATATTAGTAAGCAGCGTTTTGTTTTACATGAAAATAATACAGCGGCCCACATAGTGGGGGTGGTAGCTTGCTTTGTTAAAATACTAGTAAGTAGCGTTTATTTTACATGATAATAATGCAGCGGCCCACATAGTGGGGGTGGTAGCGCGCTTTTTTAAAATCTACTAAAAACCATTGTTTTTGCTATATATATAAATAACACTGCGGCCCACATAACGGGGGTGGCAGGTGAAAATAACTCAACGTAAAATATGGAAAAAGTAGTTGCGGCCCACATAATTGAGGGTGGCTACACATTTATTGTTAAAGAATAAAATATAACCATTAATTCAGTGTAAAAAAAACCTTATTGTGTGGGCCGTAGCTTCTGCCACCCACAGAGGCAATATAGTGGTCCGCGTATTGCGCTTATTTAATAAAAGCGGTTAGAATGAAAATTAAACAAAGACAAGCCGGCACAAGAATAAATTAGGAGTAAATTATGGAGTCAGTGGATTTGCAGCTACGGGAGTTAAACCGGCTGATCACCCTTTCGAAGGCTAGCGATGATTCAAAAAATGAAGCTGCGCTTGAGGCTAGGGGGCAGCTAAGTGATAAATCTTTGCATGAGGCGCAGCTAGAGTTTGTGTATGATCAAATCTGTAATCTCCAGCAGGAATTACACATTCTCCATCTTCAGGCGCTAAGGTATGCTGACTCGTTTCACCTTGAGAAGCGGTTCAACCCTGATAACAAGGGTAATCTTAGCGTTCGAGTGAGGCTACGACCGGGGGTAAAAGGAAACTTTGCGAGCTTAACTATCGCGTGGTCTAAATTTGAACGAAGAGCGTCTGGTGTTGTTTTCTCAAGATATATAAAACGAGGATCCTCTCTTCAGTATCCTCAGTCTGCTGCGAATAAGTGTAAACAGTGGGAAGTGGAGATGTTCAATGTAATTGAGCCTGAGTTTGCTGCTATAAGGAAACAAAATGAGACAATAGGTAAAACTAGGCGCCTATTAATTGACAGAAGAAACATTCTTCTTCACAAGATAAGGACCATTGAGGTTAATGAGATGAGATATAAAACTTCTCAGTTAAATGATGGCACCTAAATCTAGTGATTAGTTACTTTAGTTTTTTATCTTATAGCTACACTTACATTAACTTTTTATTCTCAAGACAGATCAATAAATGCGCTATATACTATTAATTTTATTGTATTATCTATCGTGCTCTGCTTCACTACGAAATAGTTAAAGCTTTGTTTTTCGCCACCACTCTGCCCGCGACCCAAAAGTGCCACTAGAGACATCAGCACCTCTTATCTGTAGGTGGCTAAGGGTGGCTAGGCTAGGGCCCACTCTTGGTGCGACACAGGCTCTCTAGTGGCTTATCAATTGTGCATTGAGGAGGAGCTTAGTCAGTGCAATAGTTTTTTTAACATAGGTTAGCTAGGTAGTGTTACAAATAGCAAATACCTACTATTAATTAAAGCATGAGCTTTACTGTAAGGTTTTAGTGATTAAATTCCCCCTTGCGGGGTTAGTGTAAATAATACCCTCTGTATTTTTGGAGATAATTAATCTTCCCCAACATTGGGGTATGTAACAATAAATTTAATTTTCTTCTGTTTTTTATAAAATACATATTATATTACTGTGCAATGTTAGAGTCGCGTAGCCAGCCTTATTTATGACCTTGGTTTACCACATCATTAATATGCACAATCGTGTCCATCAACATGGAGCCGCTAAAAAAAAGAGCAAAACGCAGAAGCCATGGGTAAGACTAACGACTAAAATCCATGCTGCCGTTGGCGCTTTAGGCAACCCCGTGCGCTTACTGTTAACCCCAGGGCAAGCCTCAGAATGTGGCCAAGCGGAGGCATTGTTGGATGGTTTTACGCCTGGCTGACAAAGATTATGATTCAGATGCGTTTGTTAAAAGCATTGAAGGTGTTGGAGCAGAAGCGGTTATTCTCTCAAAAAGAAATCGACTGCAGCCAAGGCCGTTGGATCTGCATGTTTATAAAGATCGCAACTTGGTTGAGCGTTTCTTCCAAAAGTTGAAGCAATTTCGTCGTATAGCGACTAGGTACGAACGACTGGCAAAAAATTACCAGTCAATGTTGAGCCTAGTGTCAGCCGTTATCTGGCTGGCATAATTGAGAATGCACCCTAGCAGTGACCCCGTGCAGCGGCAGCGAAACGAACGATGTCTAGATTTAAGCTACTCCAGCTGAAAGGTGAGCTGAACGGGTACTGGTCAATCCGGGTAAATGGCAACTGGCGTGTGACCTTTCGGTTCATTGGAGTGGATGTTGAATTGGTCAATTACGTCGATTATCACTAGGGAGAACAGACCATGATGATTACCCCCCCGCACCCTGGCGAACTGCTGCGTGAAGATGTAATTGCTGAGTTGGGCCTGTCCGTCAAGGAAACGGCGGAACGACTGGGCATGTCCCGTGTAGCTTTGTCCCGTGTATTGAATGGCCGAGCGGCGATCAGCCCTGACCTTGCTCTCCGTCTGGAGATAGCAGGAGTGAGCACGGCCCGAGCTTGGCTTGCCATGCAATTGAACTACGACTTAGCGCAGGCTAGTCAGCACACGCAACCACCGATCCGAGCGTTACAGCCAGTGGGGTGATACTTTAGCCCGGCTTGATAAGGAAAACCGCCTCATTTAAGGCGGTTTTTCTGTTAATTAGGATTCAACTTTATTGTCAGGCCACATTGACAGCCCATAGCATCAATGGATATCAAGCATCCCTTGATATCCAGAAGGTTGAGTAATGCAGGAATGGCGGTGATTTCGTTCGAATTGGCATCAGTTTTTAATTGGCCCATGACCACACCGTTGGCGGAGGCAAAGGCGCTGACCATGTGGATGGTTGGTTGCCTGTTACCTCGATGGTAAGAGCCGCACAGTACCTTGCCATCAATGGCAATTAATTCACCGTGGGTACGTTCATTGACGGATTGAGCCCAATGAATAAAGCACTGCTGGAACTGGGCAGGCTCAAGACGAGACACAATACGTGCGATAGTATCGTGCACCGATGCCCCACCAGGGAACAGCTCCTTTTTCTGGAGCCAGTCCAAATGGACTTCGCCAGAATAGTGAGTAGGTCGAGGGAACGTCCCCTTCAGCCTCTTGCAGAACGGTACGTGAACCTCTCGATTCATACCGCTTCCATCATGCAAACGCAGTTTCCAGTCCTACTCTCCAATGAGCACACAGATGCGGCATCCGCTTTGCCGGTCCTTCCGTCAATTACCCGCCCCTGAAGGGGCAGGCTTGTAAAAGCCTGAGTTGACCAGACTCAGCACCTTTGGGTGCTACGTTAGGAGAGAATACATAGGCACCGTGGGATGACACTCGCCAGTCCCACGCTCTGCGGAGTACGATTAAACAGGCTTAACGGGTCTAGCCAGTGTCGTGCTCATTAAACCTCTCACTAACTTTGTCGAGGCGTACTTTACTCGCATTACGCGAAGATATTTAGGTAACTAAATGCACCGAACCTTAGTGTTAGATAACAATAAACAACCGCTGATGCCCTGCCACCCAGCACGGGCAAGAGCTTTGCTGAAAAACGGCAAGGCGGCGGTGTTTCGGGCCTTTCCTTTTACCATTATCTTACTGGAAAGAGTGGGGGGTGAAGTTCAGCCACTGGAAGCCAAGCTCGACCCCGGCAGCAACACCACGGGGCTGGCACTGAACTTACACGGTAAACACGGCATTAAAGCCGTGTGGGCGGCCAACTTGAATCACCGTGGCCACGCAATCAGTGCCGCGCTCATCAGCCGTGCCGCCAACCGTGGCAACCGACGAAGCCGTAAAACCCGCTATCGTGCAGCCCGATTTGATAATCGCACCAAACCCAAAGGCTGGTTGGCCCCCAGCATTCTAAGCCGGGTGTATAACGGTGAAACGTGGACACGCAAGCTGATTACCTTCAGCCCCGTGACCCACATCGTGGTCGAAACGGTGCGCTTTGATATGCAGAAAATGACCCATCCCGACATAGCTGGCGCTGAGTATCAGCAAGGTGAACGAGCAGGGTTTGAGTTGCGGGAGTATGTGCTGTTTCGTGACCGCCACACTTGCCAGTATTGCCACGGGGCCGCCAATGACCCGGTGCTGAATGTCGATCACAAACATCCGCGCTCAAGAGGCGGCAGCAACAGCGTGAAGAACTTAATTACGTCCTGCGTGACCTGCAATCAGCACAAAGATGCGCACTCACTCGAAGACTGGCTGGCGCTCAATAAGCAACACAAAAGTAAGCTGGCGCAAGCCCGAGTTCAGCACATTCCGACGGTGATGGCGGGTAAATTTATGTCGATGCGGGATGCAGCGGCGGTGAATGCGGCGCGATACCGATTGGGTGCGGCGGTGAAGCAGTTCGGCTTGCCCGTGACGTTCACCAGCGGTGGCCAGACCAAGTTCAACCGTACTCAGCAAGGCTACGGCAAAGAGCACTGGGTCGATGCGGCTTGTGCTGGGGATTCCGGCGCGAAGGTGTTTATCGGTAAAAAAATAAAACCCCTGACTATCTCAGCCAAGGGTCACGGCTCGCGGCAGATGTGCCGAGTGGACAAATACGGGTTTCCCCGCACGGCAGCGAAGCAACAGAGCACGGTCAAGGGCTTTAAGACAGGGGATATGGTTGCGGCCACTGTGCCCAGTGGCGTCAAAACGGGTAGTTATGTCGGTCGCGTGGCGGTAAGAGCGAGTGGCTTCTTTAATATCACCACTCAAGGTGGCACCGTCCAAGGAATAAGTCATAAACATTGTCGCCTCATACACTCGGGCGATGGATTTCAATACAACTAAGGAGAGAGCGGATTCCTCCCTGCCCTAAAGAACAAGGTATCCTCCGCCAAAAAGTGATGAACTGGCAAGCACGGAGTTTATGACGCTGAAGGCCCTTGTACTTGCGTCTGGTCCATTTGACCAAGGCAAGGTTAAGATGCCGATCTATCGCCTTCATGGCTGACTTGTGAAACCGTGCATAATAGTTAATCCACCTATAAACCATGGGGTTTAACCACTTCGAAATTTGATGGATGCTCATATCAGTCCGCCACCCTATTCGTAACTTCCTCAGCTTCGTTCGCATGGCTTTGAGTGCCGATTTACTCACCGCCCGGCGTGAAACTCATGAAGATGTTTCCTGCAGACGGTTGTGCACTTCTCGCCCTGAACGTATAACCCAGAAAGTCGAACTGCTGGATGTCGTGATTACCTTTTCGAACGTTACCCTTACAGTAAACTATCTTCGTCTTCTCTTGATGGGGCCCCAGTCCACAGACTTTAAAGCGGTGCTTTAGCCTTTCCAGCAGTTCCTATGCTTGCCGCTTGCTTCGACAATGAACCAGTCCATCGTCAGCATATCAGCACCAAGGTACTGTCGGATGATGCAGCGTGAGCCATTTATCGAACACATAGTGTAAGAACAGATTGGCCAATACCGGACTAAGGACGCCGCCTTGCGGTGTTGCTTTGCTCCCTTAACATACCGTCGGGCATCAACATCAGAGCAGTTAACCAGCGGGTGATGTACATCCTCACGCCAAGATCTCCGATTGCCGTCAAACGGCTTGCACAAACTATCCCGGAAAGTGAAAAACATGATTCGCAACCGCAGATTGAGCAAAGCCATTGCCGATGTCAGCTGGGGCGAATTCGTGCGCCAGTTGTTCTACAGGGCGGAATGGGCCGGGCGCTCACTGGTCACTATTGACCAGTGGTTCCCCAGATCCAAACATTGCTCAGGTTGAGGGCACACGTTATCGTCGTTGCCGTTGTCGGCCAGGGCGTGGGGCTTCCCGAATACGAGGTTATCCACAACCGTGACATTAACACTGCAATTAACATTAAAGCCGCCGGGCTGGCGGTGTTAGCCCTTGGAGAGGATGTCTATATCTGCGACATGGGACCAGTCTCCGTGTCCTGTTCTCGATGAATTAGGAAGCCCCCTCTTTCAGGGAGGGTAGCAGCCAACGTTGAACATTGAATGGGGTGACAAATATTGGTAATCGACGCTTCGCAACACACCTTCATCGGTATAACAGCCTTTTTCCTACTACATAACCAACTATAGGAGTCGTAAACTCATTGTTTCGCCACCACTACCGGCCCCCTTCTCATTTATAAGCTGTCCCCGCCATTTTCAGGTGAGACTTCACTCATTTATGGGCTGTCCCCGCCATTTTCAGGTGAGACTTCACTCATTCATGGGCTGTCCCCGCCATTTTCAGGTGAGACTTCACTCATTCATGAGCTGTCCCCGCCATTTTCAGGTGAGACTTCACTCATTCATGAGCTGTCCCCGCCATTTTCAGATGAGACTTCACTCATTCATGAGCTGTCCCCGCCATTTTCAGGTGAGACTTCACTCATTCATGAGTTGTCCCCGCCATTTTTAGGTGAGACTTCACTCATTTATGGGCTGTCACTGCCATATTTAAAGTAGCCATGTTTTACTCATGAGCTCTTAATTTCTCTCTTAACCCGCTGTCAAAAATTATAGATAGCGATAATCACCCATATAATTTGTCATTATCCTCATTATTAAAACTTAGTAATCGCTCAAAAAACAGGCAGCCGAGCAACAAGCAGCCTGTGATTAAGCTGTTAATAACATGTTCGTAAGCTGGTGATATCATGTTATATGATGAGCTGTCACTGACAATTTAAGACCTGTCCCTGCAAGGATTAAGAGCTGTCATTGCCAGAGATAAGAGCTGTCATTGCAAGGGATAAGAGCTGTCGCTGACATTTTAAGACCTGTCCCTGCAAGGATTAAGAGCTGTCATTGCCATAAAACAAGCAAATAACACTAAGAAATAAATGATTAAATATAAATAATATCAACTACTTAAGTTAATTCGTCACCAGCGACACTGACAAATGTTTTTCACCCTATCAGTATCATTAAGAACATAGTTAACTTAAGAACAAAGATCATTTAATAAGTAAGTGAAATAAATTATCTCAGCTCATTTTATCTAGTGACAACTTTTTGCAAAACAGGCTTCACAAACCATTCCCGATCGCTTAGCATTCAAGCGATACGTTAATGATGCTGTGGACGGTTAAATAATGATGGACGGCCCTAAGACCTACATTAGCCTTGGCACGGTAAAAGTTGATGTAGATACTCTCTTGAACATGTTTGGTAATGCTACCAAGGCAACCAAAGGGCTGATCACCAAAACTTTTCGTGCAGCACACCAGCTCCCATTAGAGCCTGCATCAATAGGCCTGCATAAAAATACGCTCGTTGCCGAACTCAGCATGGTCTCACAGCTACTGCAAATCCAAAACAAGTCGTTGATACGTCGCTTGAGCAGATCGTCTATTTTCGCAAAAACTGATAGTGATCATGGCACCGTCTGGATACTTGAGTACGACAATGAAACTGGAAGTTTAGGCGCTGATCACTCGCAACTAAAACGCAGCGTATCGCTCAATGCTAGAAAATCCGTTGAAGACAAGCACAGAAAACGTCCACCGCTAAAAGACTGCCCTGATATGAACTTGATGGTTAGCCTGCCACTGGGTGATATATCAGCCTTGTCTGTGCCGTCTAAAACAATCGTCCATACTCGGCGATTTATGATCAACATGGGTAAAGACAAAGCAGTGGTGCTGGCATCGGGTGGCAACGGCATCATAGACAAAGATGACATGAAGACCTTGTATGCCCTGATCTCACAAACTATTCAGTACCACACTGTCTACCAAGGATCTTTTAGCAGAGACGGGGAAATGTCCAATAACGTCACCCCCATATATGCTGACACTATTTTAAATATCATCGGCAGAAAGCAAGGTGACGTGGCTAATAGAAAGTACTTGTGGAGACAGATAGTAAAAATTAGAACTACGGAATATGATGTTCATTCCTTAACGCCTTTTTTTGATGACAATGACCGAAGTTTATTTAAGAATAACCAGTTTCGTTTTATCATTGATACGCCATCTTTATCAGAAAGTGCGCTCGATTTGGCTAACGATCAAGATGCATCGCCTTCTGTTTACGAAATAATTTGGCATCCTGTTGTTTTTAAAGCGATATTTAATAATAAGTCGTTATTTGCTTTTCCTGAAAGCGTATTTAGAGAGCCAACCCAAATATTTAGCCTCTATTTAGAGCTAAGAAACAGAATGCAATATGCAGGGCCCGCCGGCATTAAGATAAACAAGCAAGAACTAATGGATATCTTGCTTGATGGCGGCTGTGAGTACGACTTTCAGAAAAGTTTTTTCTCCTCTTTCGCTAAAACTGCAAGTAAATCATTGAGAGAAGAACTTAAAAAAGCCCGCGATCAGGCAAAAAGATTAACTCCAATCGAAGTTGAACGAGATTTCTTTGGTTTTAATATCACGCTAATAGTAACAGGTAAGACCACCTTCTCCGAAATGATTATCACCTTTATCTTAAAAGATGTACTGCAACATTGTGGTGTGAAAATGAACACTAGAGGGGGAAATTCAAGCCCCTCATTGCCGAATAAGCTTTATTCTACGGGGCAAGCACTGAGCAAGTTGAACACTAAAGAGCCTGTGCCAGCAAAAGAACTAACGGGTATGCAGCTCTGGCGTAAGGCTAAAAAGATATTTGACGCTATAAATGCTGTGTTAGAAAGAACGCCCTACGCGCTAAGACTAACCGTTGAGTCCATAGAGCTAGATTTAATTATAATAGATACCACGGGTGATAACACTATAGTTGAAACCTTAGCTTCAATAGAGCAAAGGTTTTCTATCGACCCAAGTGAAGTAAGTCAATATCTGATATCAGCCAAAAATGGCCTTCGCGGTTTATCATTTAATTATAAGCAGATCACTAAAGAGCAAGTCATTGAATTGAGAAGGGCGCTAAACAAGGAAGGCCGGCAGATGTCTATTGAAGAGATGGTCTATCACTTAGCTACTAACGACTTACTAAGAAAGCGAATAGCCGAGCACGGTGTTACCCCAGAGACTGTCGATGTTATTTCTTACATATTGCCAGCATAAATTTATTTGTTTTATCTCTTAGATAATTTTTTAGTTTTTTAACTGTTATTTTAAACTCACTATGTAAAAAGCCAAATGCCTGCACTATTTCTAGTGAGGCATTTGGCTTTCTACATCCCTTTTAAGTTAGGGCGGCCTTCAGAGCGACCGGCGATAGAGTTTTTTACATAAACCTTTATTAGGGTCTGTTGACGATTGTCGACAAGCTATTGATAGTACCGACATTCCGCACCTAATTTCTAGATTTAAAATTGAGATTTACATCACAATTTTTTCGCTAGGTACAGAATTTAGATGACATCTAAAGTGGCGTCATCTAACAATATCCGGTTACACTGTTTTTTATCCCGAATAGGGGAGCTAAAGAGCATGCTCTACCATCCCACAACTCGATTTTACACTCTGATTTCAAAACAGCCACTTTCCTCATCTTCTGCAAATGTGTGGGCATCTTCGTCGAAAATAAACATTAAAACCGGTGCGGAATGTCGGATAGTAAATAGAAAACTCGTATTGTTCAAGTTATCACACTCTATTCGATGCCCCAATTACTGCTCACTGATGAGATCTGTTCGAAGCTACGGAAAATTTTGCTGCAAGAATCCATCTGTGACAAACGTGATTTACGTATGACGGTAGAAGGTATGCTCTATCGCATGCGCACGGGTTGTCCTTGGCGGGTCTACCCACCGTCTTCGGAAGCTGGAGTAAGGTTTACAAGCGCTTTAACGCCTGGTCAGCAGCAGGCAAGTGGCTCAGGATCTTCAAAGCGCTGGTGGTTAAGCCAGACATGGAGTTGATGGCACCTATGTCAAGGAATATCAACATAGTGCAGGGGCAGGCCATAGGGAAAAGCCGGGCAGGTAACACAACCAAGATTCATCTGGCCGTGGATGTCTATGGCCTGCCCATCGAATTCGATGGGCAGGCGGTGACGTTCACGATTGTAAGGCCGCGCCGGAACTGATTGCCAAGCTGCCGGCCACACAAGCCATTATCGCGGACAAAGGCTATGACAGGGAACCGCTCTGGGAGCAGATTGCATCACAAGTCGCGCAACCCTTCATCCCCAGAAAGCGCAATTCCACCAAAGGTAACGCTGACCTGGATAGAGGTTTGTATCGTTATAGCCACTTGGTGGAAAACGCCTTTGCTCGGCTGAAGCATTATCCGGCCGTGGCGTCGCGCTTCGACAAACTGAAGCGGAATTACGCAAGCACGGTGGCCATGGCCTGTGGGTTTCTATGGCTGCCCATGTGAAACTTCAACATACCCTAGCCATTATGATCTCGAATATCACCATGAGGCTGACACCTATCTACCTGGGCGCCACTGAGCTGTGAGCACCTTTACTCGCACGCACAAGCCCCCTTTGCTGCGCCTTGCATTGATAAGCGACAAAATGTCGCATATAGTTGTAGTAACTTAAAAGGAGGTGCTTCATATGGCCCAATCAATAAGACTAGACGCGGAATTTGTTTCTGACGTCAAAGTTCACGCTCTTGTATCACACCGCTCCGTTCCAAAGCAGATAGAATACTGGGCAAAAATCGGCCAGATGGTCGAAGAGAATCCAGACTTGCCATTTAGCTTTGTGAAGGATGCACTGCTTGCGACTCAAGAGGTGAAATTAGGAAGAGTAAAACCTTATGTCCGCAGAACAAAACGAGATTGATGTTTACCAAACAAATCTATTCAGTAAGCAGATTGGCAAGTTAAGCGACAGCCAAGCCAAAGTTGTAGAGGATGAAATAGATAAGGTTGTTGCTAACCCCTCCATGGGTGAGCAAAAGGTAGGTGACTTGTCCCACTTGTGGGTGCATAAATTCAAGGTTGGCGAGAGCCTGGTCTTGCTAGGCTACAGTTGGATTGAAGATAAGTTGGAGCTGTACTTACTAAACATAGGTTCCCATGAAAACTTCTACCAAGAAGTTAAAAACCGGCGCAAAGCAGATCTTAAATTCATGAAATAAACCGAAATTTCAGCAACAAATCTAGGGCAGGCTAGCTTGGACAGTGGCCTGCCCTTATTTACGATAACTTACCGTAAGGGGCCTAAAGCTGCGCCCCGAACTATGCCCCTCTGCTTTCACTTACTAATAGGCGTATTTTAGTAAGTGAACGGCCTCTCTGGTCATCATGACCACACCGGTAGTACGCGAAACGTGTACCAAACCAGCACCCAGCAGCACTGCCTCATATGCGTCACCAAATTGGCCGAGGATGGTTAGCGAGCTCTGTTAATACCAACATTTACAGTCTTGGTAAAATATTGCCTGTTTTGGGGTAGCACTTAGCTAGCTGAGCACAGCACCCCGCAACTATCGCAACACCACGCATTACTGAAAAGCTGCCTTTATGTCTGTACCAACTTAAATCCCAGCATCAGAAGCTTAACCAAAATGGTTAATTAAACTTGCCCAATCCTGTATAGTTAACCAAAATGGTTAAAGAGAACGCCACCGATGAGAGTTTTATCACGAGGCACACTAAGAGATTTTTGGGAAAGACCGAACCGCGAAGATTCAGAGCAGCCATTAAAGGCTTGGTACGACGAGGCGAAAGCAGCCACTTGGGAAACGCCCCAAGCAATCAAGGCTGCTTATGGCACGGCTAGTATCGTCGCTAACAACAGGGTCGTGTTTAACATCGCGGGCAACAAGTACCGCTTAGTGGCGGCGATAGACTACCCACGGCAATGGTGCTTAATCAGATTCATTGGCACACATGCCGAGTACGACAAGATTGACGTCACGAAGGTTTAAGGAGGTCACTATGAGAATTACACCTATACGCACCGAACAAGACTACGAAGCAGCAATGGAGCGCATTAGCGAGCTGTGGGGCGCACCAATAGGCACGACAGAAGGCGATGAGCTTGAGGTTCTGGCGACACTTGCAGAGGCTTTTGAAGCTAAGCATTGTCCCATTGCCGCGCCCGACCCAGTGGAGGCTATTAAGTTTAGAATGGAGCAGCAGGGTTTAACCCCTAAAGATATGGTGCCGTTTTTTGGCAACCGCAGTCGAGTGTCTGACGTTCTAAACAGAAAGAGAAAGCTAAACTTAAGCATGATCCGCAACCTATCAGACGGACTAAAGATCCCCATTGAAAGCCTGATAAGCGATTACAGCATAGCTTGATAGTAGAGCGGGGGCAGGACTTCCCCCACCTTAAAAGCTGCTACAATCATTTTGTAATCTATAATTCATCACTCCTGTGGATTACGCTGTGCGGCGGTGTGTCGTCCAAAACTTACCGCCGCGCTTCTTCGTTTGCTCTTGTTCAAGTGCACACTGGATCAACTTACTAGCAAGCTTCCCATAGGTGAGTTTAATCAGCGCTGTGCATTACGACTTTTTCTTGGCTTCCTCAAACACCTCTCATTTATCCACTGGTAACGCTATGCGGATGTGCTTTCTTGTCTCTACCATTTAACTAATATCACATTGATTGCGACCTGCTTAGAGTAACAACCCCACCGAACTGCCAACACCTTGCCATTGTTGAGTAACGGGATTAACCTCTACTACACAGAATAGTATTGTGTGTAGTAGCTAAGCCTTGCACTGCATGGCAGACGTTACATAAAAACAGCTCTATTACACACAAAGCGTAATTTAAGCTCATTGTGTGTAATAGGAGGCGACATGATTGAAGTGGCGGCGGTAAAAGATAAAGCCATGGTTAAGCGGATAGAAAACCTGCTTCGTGATAAGTCGGATATTTACGGCGATGTATGGGCCATCGGTTTAAATATGGCACTTAGGATCAGTGACCTGCTTAGTCTGACTTTCTCGGATGTGACTGGCGAGCGGGTGGCGATCGCGGAAGGCAAGACGGGAAAGAAGCGGATTATCAAAATTACGCCCAGCGCACGGGCCATCATAGAAAAGCGTCGAGCGGCGAACCCTGAGCACGTTTATTTATTCCAGTCGGCTAGCAACCGTTCAAAAGCACTCGGTAAACCTATCACCCGCTTTGCTGTGGCTAAAGCATTTAAGGAAGTCGGGGAACGTAACAGCGTACAGGTAAATATTGGCACTCACTCTATGCGTAAAACTCGGGGCTACTTCATGCACTCCGCCGGTGTGCCCATTGAGCGGATCGCGGCAATGCTGAACCATTCCAGCCCGGCTACAACTATGCGTTACATTGGTTTGGATCAGGAAGTGCTTGATAAGGATTACGACGACTTCGACCTGTGAGGCTTGCGGGTAATTCCTTTTAGCCGTGCTGTATGTGAATTCTTTGTACAAAAAAACCAGATCCGCGACGTTCTGGAAGACTATGGTGCGCGTCGCACGCTAGACCGTATGTGAGATTTCTCAGTTCGGTCTAACCGTCACAGCAAGGAGGGTAACAACGACTTGAATCCAACCCCCTCGGCCACGTAATCAGGACATGGTGACGACCAAGGGAAATATTTTGCATAGTATTCTGTATATAAATATTGATAAGTTTATTTTAATAACGCCGTGCACTTTGGATTATACTACTCTTTGTATTTACTATTTTACTGATAACCATAGCGCAACATTTAAATGGCGGTTGAATATGAACAACGACGTGAAATGCCCTTATTGCTCGGAACCAATTAAATCTGACGCAATAGTTTGCAAACATTGCAAGACTGTCATCAACAAACACAAGTTCGAAGAGAGAAACTTAAAGCGCTGCTTATCTTGCACCTCCATACTGTCTGAAAAAGACTTAAAAGAAAATTCTACTATATGCTTGGTGTGCACAGACAACTCACTAAAAGAAGAATCTCCTATATATTACTTCTTTTACAAGTACATATTAACATGGCCATTTGCCATCATAGCTTTTATAGTTTTTGCTATAGCAACTAAAGATCCTGATACGGGTATTAATTGCAGCAACTCAGGCTGGGTAGGCTCAGGTAGCAGCGAGCGCTGGTCTGACACCCAATACCAACAATGTATGAAGAATCATCGAAACAAGGCTGCAATGATGAGACTCGAAAACCAAAAATGATTTTTAAATATAATATAAATTTACGCTAAGGCTTACACACCAACAAAAAAATTACTGATGTGTAAGTCTGAACTTTCCCGATTTTCAATAACCATCTTTTTCACTAAGCCAGTCTTTTTGATAGCCTTCCATTAGTATATTTTGAAGCTGTGCTGAACTGACTCCATACCTGCTTTTTATTATCTCTTCAGATTGGCTTTTACCATACCCACCATCTTGCAACGTCACTAGAGCATTAAATATCACTTTTTTCCTCCCGTCAGACATAGCTATCACACTAGAAGCATCTTTAATCCCAACGTCGAATTCTGCAGCAGGAAGAGAGTGCGCGGACACCGAAAAAAACAAGCATATAATTGGTAGTTTTATTTTCACAGTTAATCTCACTTAAGGATAAAACGAGACAATACCAAGGCTAAAAAAAACCTCCATACATAAAGCTATATATCAGAGATTAAGTTTTAAAAAATCTCGTCAACTACCGATAATACGGCGTTATGTTCAACAACTACGTACCAGCATGGTTGCTAAACATACAAAAAAGGCCGCTCTAGGCGGCCTTTAAAGTCAGATTTATTCCTTTTAATTTGGAGCCAGAACTCCAACTATTACCCCTCACATAATGGTAGTTTGTGGGAGCATTACTCGGCTGTCAGTATGGCGGGTAGTGCCATAAATTCAGCCAGCGGCACCGGCCTAGAGAAATGAAAACCTTGCAACAGATCGCAGCCACGCTTTATCAAATACTCCTGTTCGGCCACGGTTTCCACTCCTTCCGCCACTACCTGCAGACCTAAGTGGTGCGCCATGGTGATAACGCCTTGGACGATAGCGGCATTATCTCGATTATGGTCGATACTCTGGATGAAGCTACGATCCAGCTTGACCTTGTTAATCGGTAGCTTACGCAGATAGCTGAGGCTGGAAAAACCAGTACCAAAGTCATCGATAGCCACCAGCACGCCAAGGTGGCGCAGAGCTTTCAGTTGTTCGATAGCCTTATCGGCACCCGACATCAGCACCCCTTCGGTCACTTCTAGCTCCAACAGGTATGGCTCCAAACCTGTTTCTTCCAGCACTCGCTGTACTTCCAGAAAAAATCCGGCACGGCGAAAGTGTACTGGGGAGATATTGACCGCCACCCCAATCCGTAGGGATGCTGGCCGGCTGGCGTTAATATCCACAGTATCCAGACAGGCCTGACGTAATACCCACCGATCGATGCCGATGATTTGCCCAGTCTGCTCCGCTAGGGGAATGAAATCATTGGGTGGCACCATGCCCCGCTGCGGATGATCCCAGCGCACCAAAGCCTCGATGCTTCGCACCTTACCGGTACGCGCATCCACCAATGGCTGATAGTAAACAACGAACTGCTCGCCTTCTATCGCTTCCAGTATTTCCCGACGCAGGGCAATATGATCGCAAATCTGCGAGCTGATGTCGCCGCTGTACAACTGCCAAGTATTGCGTCCCTGAAGTTTGGCTTCGCGCATGGCAAAGTGTGCGTGCTGAATAAAGACCCAACTCTCCCGACTTGACTCGCCACTGGTCGTAATGCCAATACTGACGCTGATATGTAGTTGGTGTTCGTCGATGGTAAAGGGCCGAGACAATAGGGTGAGTAGGCTCTCCGCCGCTTGAATAATATCTTCTTGCTCTCGGTCTAGCAGTAGCAGGCCAAAATCGTCGCCGCCTAGCCGGGCAACCATATCTTGGGGTTGCAGCCAGGCGAGCAGCCGCTCGGCAACGGCCTGCAGCAAACGGTCGCCAATATGATGGCCGAGACCGTCGTTGACACTCTTGAATCCGTCCAGATTAATCACCAGCACCGTAATGCGCCGGGACTGATGGCTAAACAGCTGATAACTATATGCCAGCTGCGTTTCAAAGGCCGTTCGGTTCAGCAGGCCGGTCAACTGATCGTGAGTGCGCTGAAAATTCAGTTTTTGCAGGTCGCGTTGACGTGCAATGGCAAGGGCCAGCAGTCCTGCAGCCTGAATTAGGCTGGTTTGCTCTTTGTGCGTCGGCACTCTGGGATAGCGATAATAGGTAGCAAACGTGCCCAACAGTTCGCCATCGGCGGTCAACACCGGGGCCGACCAGCAGGAAACCAATCCTTCCAGGCGGGTATATTCAACAAAAGTAATCCAGTTGATATCCTGCTCGATGTCATCGGTGATCACTATCTCTCTACGATAGGCGCTCACCCCGCAGGTTCCAGAAGTGGGGCCGACCGGTACTTTCTGGATTCCCTGGTGGTAAGTGTCGGACAGGCCGTTACTGGCCACGATACTGAGGGTATTATCCTCAGGATCTAGCAGCATGAAGGACACCAGTGCATCGGGCAGTTGTTGAGTCACCATATCGATAGTGGCCGACAGGATATCGCCAAAGGGGGCGCGGTGGGCTATTTGGTTATGAATGCTCTGTTGCGCGGCAAGAGCGTGGAGTTCTTGTTTCATAAAAACTTGAATCCATTATAAAAAAGATACAGAAATTTCCTGCTTCACGAGCTGCATCCTAAACGATAAGTGTATGAAATAAATATAAATTCATTGTGGCCTGAGATTAATAGCCTGAGACGATAACGCTGCCCATAACTATCAACTGAACATACCAAGCGATATAATCCGTGAGTCCGGTTTTATTGGTTTTTCCAGCCAAACACGGTCTACTCAGGTAAGGAGACTCACGGCATAAAAGATCGCCAGCAAGTGCCTTCCCACTGCCGACAATACGGAGTTGTGTTTAACCATGTGCCAAAAGCGCTGTGCCAGGCAGAGCTTCGGGGGTTACGTTGATTCAACCTGCTGCGTATAGCGTGCACTCGTCTAGGTTTAGGTTAAGCCGCTGCATATCTTCAAAAGTAAAAATACCCGCTTCGTTTTCCTTCTGCGTGTAGCCGAAAGCGTTTTGTAGCCAATACCCTTTATCGCTTTTGATGTGAAATTTACGCATGATCATTTACTCCTTTTATAAACCGATACGCTCGGCCAGTCGGTACACGGTAGAGCGGCCAACGCCTATTTTTTTAGCTATGGCTGTTTTGCTCTCGCTGGCTTTTAATAGCTCGATTATTTTCGCTTCTTTCTCGATGTCACGAGGGCGACCTAAGTGCTTTCCCTGCTCCTTCGCCTTGGCGATGCCTTGTGCCTGCCTAGACTTGATATTGCTTCGCTCCAGTTCGGCCACCGCTGCTAGCATGGTTAACATGGCCTTACCGATAGGCGTCCCAACATCAAAGCCCTCGCGCTGGCTAGTAACGTGTACGCCCTTTTCCTGTAATAATTCCACTGTGTTCAATACGTCCAAAGTAGAACGGCCTAAGCGGTCAATGGCAGCAACGATTAGCTGATCGCCTTCGCGTAAATACTCCAAACAGGCTTTAAATGATGGTCGCTGCATGGCCGCTACCGTTCCGCTTACTGCGTCATCTATAAACCAACGGTCTATTTTATAAACTTGTTCAATCTGGTGTTGCTGCGCGCCTGTGCTTTGCTCGCTGGTACTTACTCTGGCGTAACCAATAACGGCCATAATGTCCTCCCTGCTTCTGCTTCAAAAGGTACCAAAATCATTATAAGACAATAAACATGGCTTTAGCGTGCTGCACGCCACAGTTTCAAGGGTGCTTACGGGGTGTTTTTGGCATCCCATAACGTGTACTTTTTGAGACATACATTTGGACGACAGAAGTACTTATCACGCTTGAGGTAATTAGCAACTGTGGCCCCGTTTTAGATAATACGGCGTTATGTTCAATCAATGTGCCCATAACGCCCGTTCTGCACTTGCAAAACCCGCTTTTTGCCCTACCCTGACACCTCAAATCTTAAATTTGCACAGGTGAAACACCAATATGCGTTTAGACCAACTGCGACTGCTGTTTGATGCCGGCGACTTACAAAGCTGCGTCTTGTTGCCGGCCTTGCTTGAATCGGGGCCCACACCACGCTGGAATCTGCACGTTAAGCGCCGAAACGGCGCCTTAGTGGCGCTGTGCTTGAATAGAAAGGTAAATGGGGCAGAGCAGGCGCGGATTTTTCATTCGTTGGACGCGGCGTTCCAGGCGGCGCGGGAAATTGGCTTCATCGAAGCGCGGGTGCGCTGCGGGTAAAACCACAAAGGACAGGGGGTTGGGGGGGGGTAGAAACTAACATATTATCCCTACGGCAGAACACTCAACCTGACACCTCTAATCGGGGTAGAAACCAAACTCCACAGCTGGCTATAGCAAAGTTAACTTTCACAATATAAATATAAGTTAATGATATATAAGGAAATTACATTTAATACCTACAGGTTTTATGTGACTTGCGGCGCCTTAAAAAAGCGATTCAAGTTTCTACTTTTGTTTTTTGCAGCAAAAATGTCAGCCCCACAATCATCTGGCGTGCGCTTGTGGGGGGGGGTGACAAATCGCCGTGTTGAGCGGCGAGAACTGGCTTCATGGAGGCACAAATAACGAACACAAAATGTACTCAGGCCGGAACGCCTAACTTAAGCACTTGATAAAAAACAATAAAAACTTTGTTTCTACACTGACTAATTGCGGTAAAAATGTCACACAACTCACTCCCGCTGATGCTCCTCACGGCGATTTGTCACCCCCTACAGAAGAGCTCAAGCTGACATTACCATGGCCATGGCGGTATAAATCAAACTCCGCGGGTGAAAACCGCAAGGAAAAGAGGGTCGGAGGAGTAGAAATGATCTACTATTCCGGCACGGATGCCGTCAATAATGCACATGCCAACATCATTAAAACCCTTTTTTATCAACATCTTACAGCTCTATTCCGGCGTGGTTGCCGTTGGTGAATATAGCGATAAAAAAGGGGCTGCATCACTCTATTCCGGCACGGACGCCGTCAATAACGCACACTACCAAAAACATTAAAACCCTTGTTTATCAACATCTTATAGCTCTATTTCGGCGTGGTTGCCGTTGGTGAATATAGCGATAAAAAAGGGGCTGCATCACTCTATTCCGGCACGGATGCCGTCAATAACGCACACTACCAAAAACATTAAAACCCTTGTTTATCAAAACCTTACATCTATATTCCGGCGTAGTTGCCGTTAACGGGCTTAAAAAGCGCGTAATTGTGCATTTTATAAGCGAAAGCACGCTACTTAACCCGAATTAAAATTTCTACGTCTGTGAATTGCGGCAAAAATGTCACCACACTATCACCTAGCGCGTGCTTGTGGGGTGCATACGCGCATAAAACCTAATTAAGCGAGGGAACCCCCCCGTTTTTTCACACAGCGCACCCCTGCAAACAGGAACAAGCACCAACACATTTATAATATAATAGGTTTAAAACCTATTATAATTCATCGTGAATGTTCATTCCCAACACCGGAGCGGACGGTTAACCGCGGCCAAAAAAGGTAAATTCGGCCTCAATCGGCAGCTCAATGGCGGTCGCGGTGGCACTCAATTGGTGCGGTCGCGGCGCTTGCGGCGTCGCGGTGACCACCTGCGGCGAGTCATTGCCCAACAGCACCATCAGCCCCAGTTTAACCCGTGTCCCCGCCGATTCCCCCACTCGGCGAATACGCGCCCGATATTGTGAGCCCGTAAACTTTCGCGCCTGAATGTTCGCGCATCCCGTCACCTCAAGCAGCTCTTGGCTGTCCACCGTCAGCGTTAACACGATGGCCGGTTGCCCAAATCGACCGATTTCCAGCGCTTCATCTATCGCGGCGCTGCTTAACCCCCACGCGATCAAGGCCTGTTGTTCCAGTGTAAATTGCGCTAACAGCGCCGCTTGCGCGGCTTTTTCTTTCGGCCACTGCGCCGTTTTTAGCCGTAACGCTTCCCCAGGCACGACCGCTTTCGAGCTGTGCGCCGTGTTCACGCTGATATTCACCTGCTCTACGCCGTGATACACACTCGGCCACCGGACCGGCAGTTTACCCTCGGGAGCCGCAGCAAAAAACGCCTCCTGTAAGTGCTGTATTTGCTCCATCAGCTCCCGTTTAAGCGCGGTGGGCACCACGATAATGCTGCGTACAAAGCGCGGCGGTCGCGTCAATAACGCCCCGTTAGCGGTGCGGTGCTCGCTATAGGCGGGATATTCCCCGAATACAGCCTCAGTGCAGCTCTGCTCTAGAAAAGCATAAAAGGCTTTTTCTGCCGCGTAAAAGTGCCGCCATGCGGCCTTATTGTCACTCATTCTCCACCCCACTAATTATAATATAATAGGTTTTAAACCTATTATATTATAATTATGTAGATTGCGCATGTCGGAAAAATCACCGACACTAAACGCTATACACGTATAGCAAAGGAGCTATCATGCTAGCAATTCGGTTATCTCAAGACATAGAGCAGCGATTGGCGAATTTAGCCGCCATGACTGGCCGAACCAAAACCTATTATGCACGGGAGGCTATTTTGACCCACTTAGAAGACTTAGAGGATTATTACTTAGCCGCTGATGTCAGTGCCCGTATCGCGCGAGGCGAAGAAACCACTCACAGCACCGAAGAGGTAAGGGCCGCGCTTGGCTTGGACGATTGAATACTCAAAACAGGCTCTCAAAACGCTAAAGAAAATGGACAAACAAGCCGCGCGGCGCATCGTTGATTACCTCACCGTTCGCGTGGCTCCCCTCGAAGACCTGCGCACTTTGGGCAAAGCGTTGAAGGGAGAGCTCGGGGAGTTCTGGCGCTATCGTGTTGGCGACTACCGTATCCTGTGCGAAATAAAAGAAGGAAAAATGGAAATTTTAGCGGCCACCATTGGGCACAGAAAGCAGGTGTATGAGAATAATAAAATAGGTTTAAACCTATTTAATTATAATTGTTATTAGAAATAGCGCTTTAGTGGCGCTGTGCTTGAATAGAAAGGTAAATGGGGCAGAGCAGGCGCGGATTTTTCATTCCCTGGACGCGGCGTTTGCCTCCGCCAGGGAAATCGGCTTTATCGAGGCACGCGTACGGGCCTGAAATAAATGAAAAAAGTCATGGGGGTCAGTTAGGGAGCTCATCAAAAACTACAAGATGAGTGGCGGGCTACTTTCCTATATCCGAATGGTCAGTCCCTCCCAATCCATAATGATTCATCCCTGTGCCATGATGCGAGTTCCATCTTTTTTTAGCGTAGGTGTGGTCTTCAATTTCATAAGAAGTATCGCTATCCATTGAAACCCGCCCCACTCTAATTCCAGAAAAAAGATCGCCAATTGCAAACAAAACAGAAAACCCTATATCTCTGAATAACATGTAGAAATACAGCACTGAAAACTTTGGCCCATCTCCTTCTGCAGGAATATTCATCCCCATCATGCTAGCAAAACTACGCCAGTTTCTTATCAGCAGTGACAAAAGTTCACCACACAAAACGGTGACGACAATAAGAGCGTTCGTTTCTTCCGGCACGGATGCCTCAAAAAAGGTGACTGCGATTACTACATAGGTAATCACTCGTACAAGCCAGCTAAACGGAAACACTAGCAGGATAGTTAGTGAGCCAATTATAGAAGCGACAAACTGGACACCATCAAAACCATAATTGAGATAAGCCACAGTAAGCACTGAAAACATGATGACAAGCATCACTAATGCAAACCGCGGGTTTATGCGTGAGTGTGTTTTTTCGTCTGACATGAAAAATTCCTAATCATAAATTAACTATATTACACAACATTACCACTGTTCGTCGTTTTGCGAGCCCTCATTAATCAGCTCTGCTCAGGAAGTAATTACTGCCCAGTAATTAGCCTCATCGAGGCGCGTGTACGTACCTTAAATCATTTTTTGCGAAGGATTTGGGGCTGCTCGTGCGCGTATGAGAGGCAGGGATAAGCTATGCGTAATCCATGGGGTTCAACCTGTGAGCCCCAGAGTGTCATACGAAATTTCCGGTTATTTACGCATGCGCAAACAAGGTGTACCATGTACACTTAATACAATTAAGTAAGAAATCCGCTTAGTGAGTCATGCTATTGAGTTCGTAGAAACTCCAATGTTTACCAAGCAGATCAAGGAGCTTGCCACAGGCGACGAACTAAAAGATTTTCAAATCGAGTTCATTACGCAGCCTGACAAGGGCGACATAATGAAGGACACGGGCGGCCTACGAAAGGTTCGGATGGCAGTGGGTAACAAGGGCAAAAGCGGTAGTGTTCGCGAGCTTTACGTCCTGACCCACGTCGATAGAATTTTTCTCGTGATGGTATATCCGAAATCAGTGAAAGACAGTCTCACGAAGGAAGATAAGGCCACACTAAAGAAACTCGCTCAATCACTGAAAGGAGAGGGAAAATGAGCTTTTTTAATGAACTTCAAGCCTCCTTTGAGGAAGCGGTAGACATTCAACAGAGCCGCAAAGAGCCCGCCCGTGTCACTCGTTACGAGATTGCCGACGTTAAGGCAATCCGTGAAGATTTACTGAAGGTAACTCAGGCCGAATTTGCCGCCACGATGGGCGTCAGCATAGACACCATCAAGAGCTGGGAGTGCAAACGCCGTAATCCAGCAGGGTTAGCCGCCAAGGTGCTGGCTACGATCCAGAGCGACCCGAAAGTGTACGTAGCGCTAGCCGCTCACTAAGGTCCGCAAGGGCCCTACTCGGGCCTTTTTAATATAAGTTTTCCGCATCGGCTCTTGGCTGAATATTTTGCGGAGCCCTGCCCCTATTTTTACGCAGAGCTGCGACTCTCTCGATGTTAAAACCAAATATTGAAGGGTTTGGTTATCATGATAACCAACTTAGTAAGGCCCTCTTTTATTAATGCTCACTCGTCTACGTCCCCATACCACTGTGCATCTGACTCTGTATTTCACTCCAGCCACGCGCGGATAACAGACATCTACGATACGAACTATAACCCTTCACAGTAGGTGCCCGTCCGGACCAGTGTTAGCGCGGTCTAGCGCGTTTTCATCCTAGCGTGAAAAACCAGAAATTCTAATCCTGACTTTCCGCGACGTGAGACGCTCGACCTCACGCACGCCTGCCTCGAACGTATCGAGTGCGAATAAAACTTACCTAAAAACTGTGGTTTTGAGCGCGTTATAACTAGGGTGCGTTCTCATTTTCATAAATATGCCTAGTCAGCTACCTTCAATATCAACATTAGAGGTAGCTGATGAAGAGATATTATTGGTTACGTGAAGATCAATGGGAACGCATTGAGCAACAACTACGGCGGCTTTAGAGCCTGTATATTAGTTATGTTTTACTGGCCAGATAGCGCTTAGTCAGTCTTAATGCTTTTGATGATGCACTCTCCTTGGGCAACAGGCCTGTGAGCTGTCGTTCACTGCGGCTACTGATTTCCCTGTAAAGATATCAGTTCTCTACCATCAGCTTGGCTAACTTAGTAAATACTGATGTCTTACTGCTTTCACTACTTTTGAGCATATCCAAGGTAAAGCTGTTTACATATGCGTTGGTAAGCGGATGGGTAAACACGTCTAGTGAATTACTATTTGCGTCCCAAACCAATAAATTCTCCACCAGTATTTGTTTTGAAATGGTTTTATTAGCCGGCTGTGCTGCTGTCATAAATACGTACAAGCCACTGTCATGTGGCTGTAGATAGATGTGGTGATGCTTTAATTTTGCTGACTTGGCCAGCGGATCATTTTTCGACCTGCTCTTTGCAATGTAGTAAGGCAGTACGTTCCAATGAGGCTTAGCTGAGCGGGTGATGGTGTAATCAGTAAATTTCTTACCATGATCTTCAGCCAGCGCTTTTTCTTCCTCCTGATGGGCATAAGCATCAACGACTCTGAATGCGGTCGGACCTATTATCTTGGGCCTTAGAGATCCCCTCATTTTAATAACAGATAGCGACATGTTCGCTACATAACCTAAATATTCACTAACCTCTGAATCTGCTGAGTACCGCATTGTCTCTAGGATGAGAGCCTTTTTTAAGTTGAGGTAGTTCCAGCGATAGTTTGGTTATTTTTTGCTACTCCGCTTTCAAACCTAGGCGTGGCGCGGCTCAGCTCAGATGAGGGGATGACTAAGGGTTTTAATAGCTGGCATATCTTTGTAGGTTAAAAACTAAAAACTAAAAGCTAAAAGCTAAAAGCTAAAAGCTAAAAACTAAAAACTAATGCGTTCGCCCTAGACTGTTGCGCCACTGAGTACGGCGGAAAACACCAGAAAAACGACATCAACCAAGTCGAGTTTAATATTAATGTCAGTGCTTGGATCTGGGATCTGGTTAAGGCGCTCAAAAAGGGTCATAAAATAGCTAGATTTAGAGAAATAGTAATGATCAGGTCACTGAAAGTAAAAATAGTTCAAAGCGTTACACTACCAATGGCAATCGGCGATTAAATACTGATAATTATCTACCAAACCTGTATGAAAACCACTTATTAAACCATAAAAAAATGTGAGATATCATCCTGAGGTTGTGTCATGTAACTTACTGTTTCTTGAACCGTATTTTTTTGTAAAATAAAATATACATATGAACCATTGTGAACCATTTGCGTTGCCAGTTTTGTTGTCCTATATATAACCCAGCAGATACTGATACATGCCTTGCGAACCAATGTAACCAATATCGCTATCTAAGTTAGTAACAATAAGTCGGTGGCTCTGGTGCTCTTGAAAATGCGCCAACTTTTCAATGACAACAATAGGAACTAACATGAAACGCTCAAATAATAAAACTACCACAAAACCCGCTCGGAACCTGTTCCGAATACTGTTGGCAGGCTGTTTATTAGGGACCACTACTTTTGTTCAAGCGAGCTATCCCGAACGTGCCATTTCAGTGGTGGCCGCTTATGCGCCAGGTGGATCTTCCGATATTGCTGCACGTACCTTTAGTCAAGCGTTAGAGAGGCAGTTGGGTACTAATGTGATAGTGGAGAACAAGGCTGGCGCTGGCGGAATTGTTGGCACTGATTACGTTTATCGAAGCAAACCTGATGGCTATAAGCTTCTCTTGGCGCGAGTGGCGGTGCTTTCCGTAGCCCCTGTAATGCAAGAGGTGCCGTATGATCCCAATGCATTCACGTACCTAGGAATGATTTCAGTGGATCCTTACACCTGTGTTACGGGTAAGGATAAGCCGTACAACAATATTGACGAATTACGAGCAGCTGTCGTGCAAACTCCAGGTAAGTTGACCTACAGCTCCTCAGGTAACGGCACTTTGACCCAGATAGCGACGATAGAGTTACTGAAGGCATTAGGCGCTGAAAACCCCCGCTTTGCTGCGACTCACATACCTTATCAAGGGGAGGGACCAGCATTGGCGGCAGTGGCTGGTGGGCACGTAGATCTTTTCTGTGGGAATTTAGCACCTATTCGGCCACAGATTGAATCTGGAATGGTCAAGGCGATTTTCATCACCGGTGACGAAAAAATCGAGGGGCTGGAAGATATTCCCAGCACTCAAGAAATTGGCCTTCCCGAGCTTGAAACCCTTGTTGGGTGGAGCGCAATCGTCGGTCCGCCCAATATGGATGAGGCTGCCAAGCAGGTGCTCATTGATGCTATGCAGGGTGTAAAAGCCGATGAAGAATGGCGCCAGCGCGTTAAAAACCTGGGTTCCATTGCAACAGTGTTGGAGCCTCAAGAAACCTATGATTTTGCTAAAGAGCAATACACACGCTTTAGCGCACTTGTCGAAGAGTTTGATCTGAAATTCTAATAACTATGTTATATCCCGATAGATCGGAGCGGGTTCAGAATTAAAATACATGAACTCTCAACCCTCCAATCTCTCATATAGTTGCAGAGGGAAAGGCAATGAAAATTGAATCTCGACGTGAAATAGCAATAGGTAGCGGGTTTGTTTTTTTAGGAACCCTCACGCTGTTTTTATTAGTACCTATGAGTATTAAAGAGCCCGCAAATGTTCATAATATCGCGCTTTCTCCCTCGATGTGGCCAAAAGCTATTAGTATTTCAATAATACTGTTAGGCGCTTTTGTTCTTATAAGCTCTTGTGTAGAACTATGGCGACAGAGAAAAAACTTATCACCAATCTTATTAAATTTTTTTAAGATTAATATAAATTTTAAGTGGAGCGGTTTACTGTCTGTTGCAATGCTAATTCCATATTATTTTGCTATTAGTTATTTGGGTCTATTATTGTCCTCTATACTGGCTGTTTTCGTTTATATGTTAGTTGCCGGTGAAAGGAATATCGTTACATTGCTTTTAGTATCTTTAGTTTTCCCTATCCTATTGACGCTGTTCTTTATAAATATTGCAGGCGTTATGGTTCCTTTAGGGCCACTAGAGCTATTAATAAAAGGATAAGTCAATGTTAGAGAATATTTATGACGGCGCACTATTGCTATTTACTTTTTACAGTATCGCAGCTTTAGTAATTGGCGTAATCATTGGCGTGTTCATTGGTGCTATTCCTGGAATGAGTACAGTGATGGCGGTGGCAATTGTTTTGCCTTTTACCTTCACCTTGCCGCCAGTTCCCGCCATTTTACTTTTACTGGGGGTATATAAGGGAGGGCTGTATGGGGGGTCGATCAGTGCCATTTTAATCAATACCCCAGGCACGCCATCAGCCTCTTGTACCATGATCGATGGCTATCCATTGGCGAAAAAAGGTAAAGCAAGGCGTGCCTTGGAAATGGCGCTGTATGCTTCTTGCTTTGGCGATGTGATCTCAAATATTTTCTTGATTGCTTTGGCGGCATGGCTGGCGAGCTTTGCTCTCGATTTCGGCGCGCCAGAACTCTTTACCTTGGTGGTTTTCTCTCTGACTATTGTGGCAAGTGTAGCGGGCGATAAAATATCTAAGGGAATGCTATCGGCAGGATTGGGGTTATTGCTGGCAACAGTAGGAACAGACCTGATTATTGGTAGTACGCGCTTTGTGTTTGATGTGACTGAATTGCGCTCAGGGATCAGTTTAGTTCCGGTATTGATTGGCTTGTTTGCATTACCTGAAGTGTTGAAAATTTATTTCAATAATACTGATAACTCAAGAGAGGCTATCAAACTTGATAATGAACATATTAAGTTAAGCGATATGAGGTCGATGTTAAAAACGCTGTTCCGTAGCAGCTTCATTGGCGTCTTCTTAGGTATTATTCCTGGGTTGGGTGCAACACCAGCAGCCTTTCTTGCCTATAGTGAGGCGCGTCGTAATTCTAAGGATCCTGATTCGTTTGGAAAAGGAAACCTAGAAGGTGTTGCCGCATCTGAGGCAGGCAATAGCGGTGTGGCTGGGTCCACCATGATTCCACTCCTAGCCTTAGGTATTCCAGGGGATGTGATTACCGCGGTTGTGCTGGGTGCGTTCATGATCCATGGCCTGCAACCTGGTCCTTTGATGTTCCAAAATAATATAGAACTGATTTATGCAGTGTTCATGGGGATCATGATCGGTTCAATAGTGCTGTTTTTTGTGGGTAGGGCGGCCATTCCTATCTTGGGACGACTGGTGAGTATGCGTAGCTCACTCTTGTTCCCGGCTGTCTTAGTGCTGTGTGTCTATGGCAGTTATGCGGTCAATAACAGCCTTTTGGATGTTGCTGTGATGTTCATTATGGGCATTGTTGGGATTGTCTTTGTAAAAGCCACTATTCCGCTTGCGCCTTTATTAATCGCTTTTGTGTTAGGTCCCTTGCTCGAGAATAACTTCAGGCAGGGTATGTTGATGGGCCAAGGCGATTTCACAATTTTCTTTTCAGGCCCCATCACTTGGGTGTTTTGGACGCTAACCGCTGTTTCGCTGTTCAGCACGATACGCGGCAACTATCGCAAGCGAAAAATATGGGAAAAGCAACTGGCTTCTTAAACCTTGTTAAAGCCACACATTTATCAAACTAACAATAAAGGACGATAACTATGTTTACTGATTTTACTCATCATCACCCGTATCCTTCGCAGCGTAGTACGACGTATGCAAAGGATGGTATGGTCGCCACGTCGCAACCATTAGCAAGTCAAATAGGCCGCGATATATTGGCCCAAGGTGGTAATGCCATTGATGCAGCTATAGCTGCTGCTGCTGCTCTGACAGTGGTTGAACCCACAGGGTGTGGGATTGGCGGTGACGCTTTTGCGTTGGTCTGGATCGCTGATGATGGCCAAGGTCAAGGTAAGTTGTACGGTCTAAATGCGAGCGGCCATGCGCCTAGCGGGTTAACCCCTGAAGCGATGCAGTGTGCTGGCCATGAAAGCATTCCTATGTATGGCTGGACGCCGGTGACTGTGCCAGGCTGTCCGGCGGGATGGGCGGAACTGTCTCGACGCTTTGGTAAGTTGGAATTCGCAACGCTGTTAGCCCCGGCCATTCAATTGGCCCGTCATGGCTTTCCGGTCTCACCGGTGATCAGTAAGCTGTGGCAGCAGGCCGAAGTAACCTTTCGTAAACAGTTAACCGGCGAGGCTGCGAGCCCTTGGTTTGATACCTTTACCCCGCACGGACAAGCGCCTAAGGCTGGCGAAATATTTAGCTGCGAAGCGCAGGCTCGCACTTTAGAAGAGCTGGCGAACACGCAATGTGAAAGTTTTTATCGAGGTGAGATCGCGGAAAAAATCGATGCATTTTCGCAAAGAACCGGTGGTTATCTACGCAAGGAAGACCTTGCTAACTATCAGCCGGAATGGGTCGAGCCGATCTCAACCAGCTACCGAGGTTATGACGTTTGGGAAATACCGCCAAACGGCCAAGGTTTAGTCGCGCTCATGGCGTTACGCATTCTTGAAGGCTTCGATATCACCCATCGAGACGACCCGCAGACTCTGCATCGTCAGTTAGAGGCGATGAAACTTGCCTATACCGATGGCCGAACCCATATTTCAGAACCGGCAGCCATGACCTATTCAGTCGAAGCGTTATTGAGTGATGGTTATACCGATACGCGTAGAGAGATGATTGGCGAGCGGGCCATTGATCCTACCCCAGGCAAACCCGATGCGGGCGGAACGGTCTATTTAGCTACGGCGGATGCCGACGGTAATATGGTGTCGTTTATCCAAAGTAATTATCACGGATTTGGCTCGGGTATTGTGATTCCTGATACGGGGATTGCCATGCAAAACCGCGGCCATAATTTCAGCCTCGACCCTCAGCATGATAATCTGCTGGCACCTGGCAAAAAGACCTTCCATACCATTATTCCCGGTTTTTTAACTAAACAAGGTGTGGGTATAGGTCCTTTTGGTGTCATGGGCGGCTTTATGCAGCCCCAAGGTCATGTTCAGGTCGTCATGAATATGATTGATTTTGGGTTAAATCCCCAGGCGGCCCTTGATGCACCACGTTGGCAGTGGATGGGCGAGCGGCGCATCGGCTTGGAGCATACCTTTCCTGCCCATTTGGCCCGAGATATGGCCGAGCGTGGGCATGAGATAAGTCTAGCCCACGACACGGTGAGCTTTGGCCGAGGGCAGATTATTCTGCGTGATCCTGAAACAGGAATCTACTGGGGCGGTACCGAGCCTCGGACAGATTCCAGCATAGCGGTGCTTTAATCATGAAAAAATACAGCAAGCTTTTCTTAGCATTTTTTCGTATTGGGCTACTTGGTTTCGGTGGTGGTCCTTCGATGATTCCCTTGGTGCATCAAGAGGCGGTTAAACGCTATAAATGGATAGAAGACGACGATTTTTCCGACTTGCTCGCTATTGGTAATACCTTACCTGGCCCTATTGCTACAAAAATGGCCGGAATTATCGGCTATCGAGTGGCTGGAGTAATGGGCTGTTTAGTGGCTGTATTAGCGGTTATCGTGCCCCTTATCATAACCATGATTATTGTCTTGGAAGCGTTTAGTCGCTACAGCGAGGAGCGCTGGATACAAGGCATGAGTCAAGGCATTGTGCCGGTAGTGATGGTGATGATGGCGCAACTGACGTGGGATTTTTTCGAGAAATCCAAAGTGAGTCTAGGTTTGCTGGGCACAGTGCTTCTTGGTGCCGTAGCGGGAGGTCTTATTTACGGATTAGGCGTTCATCCAGGTCTGGTGATAGGTGCCGTATTAGTAGCAGCATTATTGCGACCAGAGCATGCAATATTCAAAGCCCGTCAGGAGACCTCTAAATGATCTATTGGCACGTTTTTATCGCATTTTTTATCCCTAATATCATTGGTTATGGAGGAGGGCCGGCAATCATTCCGTTGGTTGAAAACGAAGTGGTTGGCAACTATGGCTGGATGAGCTCGCAAGAGTTTGCTGAAACCCTAGCGTTGGGGAATGCTTTACCCAGTCCTATTGCCACCAAGATGGCAGGCTATGTTGGCTATGATGTGGCGGGTGTTCCAGGCGCCATTATCGCGACGTTTGCCACTGTTGCGCCGTCACTGATATTGATGCTGGTGGCCTTAGGTACGCTGTATCGTTATCGCAATTCGATCAAGGTAAAATCGATGAGCCAATGGGTTCGTCCAATAGTCATGGTGTTGATGGGCTATTTAACCTGGAGTTTTTTAGCCGAAGGGATGGCAGGTGCAGGTTTGCTACACACGGTAATTATTGGTGGAATTTCGGCAGTACTGCTAATGGCAACGCGTGTACATCCGGCGCTTGTTGTGTGTGGCGGTCTGGGTTATGGCGCCTTAATACTGGGCTAGTAATAGCTAGCGGGCAAGAAAGAGGCTGGTACTGACCTAATTCTCATAAACTAATAGTTTATCATCGTAATTATCTGATAAGGTTGATTAAATTATGAGGTGGTACATTCATTTCTGAGAATAGGTTCAGTAATGGTCAAGGGAAGTGACAGAAGAAAAATCGCGAATTAGGTTAACAACAAAGTTGCCAATGTGGTGATTCCAAGACAGCCGAGTTCCGGCATGGTTTTGGAGATTTATGGTTGACGGGGTAATAAAACCTCAACAGGCCCTAGGGTCTGTTGAGGTTTGTCAGTATGCTCTTGATAGACAAGAGCATACTCGTATCATTCAAGTTCTCACACCATAAGAACACGAATTTGCGATGCCCCGATTACTGCTCACTGATGAGCTATGGCCGAAGCTAAGGAATATTCTGCTGCAAGAGTCCATCTATAACAATCGTGATTTACGTATGACGGTAGAAGGTATGCTTATCGTATGCGAACTGGTTGCTCTTGGCGGGATCTACCCGCCGCCTTCGGAAGTTGGAGTAAGGTTTACAAGCGCTTTGACGCCTGGTCAGCCGCAGGCAAGTGGCTCAGAATCTTCAAGGCGCTGGTGGTTCAGCCAGACCTAAAGTGGACCTTCATTGATGGCTCCTATGTCAAGACGCATCAACATAGTGCAGGGCAGTTCGTTCTGATGGCTAGGCCATAGGGAAAAGCTGGGCAGGTAACACCACCAAGATTCATCTGGCCGTGGATGCCTATGGCCTGCCCATCGAATTCGATATCAACGGCGGTGACGTTCTCGACTGTAAGGCCAAGCCGGAACTGATTGCCAAGCTGCCGGCCACCCAAGCTATTGTTACGGACAAAGACTATGACAGCGAGCCACTCCGGGAGCAGATCGCATCACAAGGCGCTCAACCTGTCACCCCCCAGAAAGCGTAACTCCACCAAAGGTAACGCTGACCTGGATAAAGGTTTCTATCGTTATCGTCACTTGGTGGAAATGTTTTTGCTCGGCTGAAGCATTATTGGGCGCGTGGCATCGCGTTTAATGACTACCGATGATCGCCAGCCTCGATACAGCCTAGTATCATGCAGTTAGCCCAGTGCACAGGTGGGTACAGCATGGTGGACGACCCAAACGAGATTAGTTTGCACCTTTGTATGAGAAGCTTAAACGTAACTATTCAGTTTGTTTTTAGAAAATAAATACATATAAAAAAAACAGTTAAATTTTTAACGCTATAGGAAATGCTGAATTCGACTCATTTTCATACATTACGGAACGCAAAAAACACAATATGTAGTGTTTTTTTATCTCCTAACCACTATGGGTATATGCTGAATAGTTACGCTTAAACAATAATAAATTTGTAAGCTTTTGAATTAAAATCAAATTAACTTAGTTATGGCTGATCTTTGTGGGTAATCAGGTCGCGCTTAGGCAAGCCAAAGCGGAATTAGGCAAGTACGGTAACCATAGCCTGAGGTTTCTATCCGACATTCAGCACCTGTTTTTAGATTTTATTTCGGCGAAGATGTCTATTTTTCAGAAAATAAGCGAACTAGCGGTTTTGATGTTGATGTGTAATACAGAGCTATTGAAAGGCAGGGCATAGCCTTCAGCCTCCTGATTTTGGGATAAAAATAGCAATACACAATACCCTTTCTGGCGTCAGCTAGAGCCTAATACTGACGGTGGCTTTGTGATAAATATCACAATTTTAAATCCGGGAATTAGTTGCGGAATGACGGTTCTATGGCTGCTCATGTGAAACGTCAATAGGCCCTAGCTTAGTGAGTCGATAAGGAGCACACCATGACTAAAAAGGAAGAATGGAACTCAAAATTTCTAAGTGATGCTTTTACACGAATCGAAAGCATGTTGTCGCTGAGCGGAGGGCTCCCTGAAGGCGCGAGGCTTCCTTCAGAGCGTGAACTGGCTTCCGAGTTTGGCATTAGTCGTCGGGCGCTACGTGGCATTTTGGCGCATTTCGAAGCCGAAGGCACAATTATGCGACGACAAGGTGCTGGCACGGTCGTCGTACGACATTTGACGAGTCATGATGAAGAGGTGATCCGGCTCAAGAAGTTAACCAGCCCTCGGGAGTTAATGGAGGCAAGGCAAGTATTAGAGCCTGCTATTGCTCGGTTGGCGGCGATTAATGCGACCAACCAGGACTTTGAAGATATGCAGCTGTATTTGGAGCGCGGAGCTTCGGCCCAAGATGCAGAAGGGTGGGAGCGCTGGGATGGTACGTTTCACCGTGCCATCTGCCGGGCGACCCATAACGTTCTTATCGAAACTTTGTTCGAAACCCTTAATGCGGCGCGGTTTCAGGCTGAGTGGGGGCAATTGAGAAAGGTCACGTTAAATGCTGAGCTTAAGAGGGTTTACACAGCTCAGCATCGACACTTGCTACAAGCCTTAGAGCAGCGTGATGCGGAGGAGGCCGCTAAAGCAATGCGTCAGCATCTTCAATCGGTAAAACAAACACTTTTTAACATGTAGAGTTTGCATGCATTATTAATATTGTAACGTGACCTCCCTGCATATAAGGGAGGTCACGGCTGGGCAACCTGATGTCTCAGGGTATTGTGGCTGCCGGGCAGTTCGACCAAGGCTACGTAAGTCGTAAGCATCCTACTCGGGAGTACGTGAGATATCCTATACCAACGTCCATGGCTCTTGAATCCGTTCTCAGCGCTTCTCTATCTTGGCTCAAGCTACAAGCTAAACACGCTCTACCGTCGGTACCGGACCGATTTAGCCGGTTCGCGTTCATCGTAAGCGTCACAACATCCACACCTGTTTAGCCCATTTTTAATACCGTAGATTATCCGTTCTAATGAACGAGGTGATCTATGAGTCGTAAACATCGTAGGTCAGCACAATGGCTTGAGCTAATTAATGCCTTTGAACAAAGTGGACAAAGCCAAGTCGACTTCTGTGCTGAGCAGAACGTAAGCTCTGCCTACTTTACTCAACGCCGACGTGCACTGCGCAATCTTGATGAGCCCGCTTTCGTTGAGGTACAGCCCCAAGCTACCCATACTTTTCAGTCTCCTAACTCGGCAAGTCTGACACTCACGCTACGTTATCAGCAAACTGAACTGGCATTGCCGCTCTCGGTTGAACTACGCTGGTTGGCCGGTTTGATAAAGGCGCTGTCGACATGAAGATGTTTGTTGAGCCGCCCGTCATTTATTTGCATAAACAGCCCGTGGATTTCAGAAAGAGCATCAACGGGCTCAGCGTCATCGTGGAAGAGCACATGCAACTGTCTTCGTTCAGCGGGGCGCTGTTTGTGTTCTGCAATCGACAGCGCGATAAAATAAAGGTGCTGTATTGGGACCAGACCGGCTTCTGCCTGTGGTGCAAACGGCTGGAGAAAGACAAATTTAAGTGGCCGAAGAGGATGTCAGGAGAGGTGCTGACGCTATCAGAGCGCTAATGGCATTGGCTGCTGTAAGGCCTCGATATTCAGAAAATGACCGGCCATCAACCCCTGCAATTTGAGGCTGTTTATTGAGATTTATTAGGGTCATTTACTCTTCAAAAAGCCTGATTTATTAAGGCGTTCATGGCGGCTTTATAGTAAAATAAGCACCATGAAAAAGACCCGCACCACCGCCATTCCTGATGAGTTCGATCGCTTGAAACAACAGCTGTTTGAGATGCAAACCTTGCTGCAAAAAACGCAGCAGGAGAGCTTACATCACCAGCAAGAAGCTAAACGATTTCAGCTGCTCTATCACCAATCGATTGAGCAATGGCAATTGGCGCTGAAAAACGCTTTGCGGCGAGCAGTGAAGGTCACCCCGGCCAAGGCGAGTTGTTTAACGAGGCTGAAGACTGCCTGACGCCCAGCGCCGAAGAAGTCGCCGCTGATGAAACCATTACCTATACCCGCAAGAAATTCCGTCGCCCGAGCTTGAGCGTTGAGCTGCCGCGTGAAGACGTGGTGCATGATATTGCTGTTACTGACAAGGTCTGTGATGACTGCGGCCATGATTTGCATCAGATGGGTGAGGAAGTCAGTGAGAAGCTGGAGTTTATCCCAGTCATGGTTAAAGTCATCCGTCATATCCGGCCTAAATACAGCTGCCGCTGCTGCGAACAATAGGCCACACGGACCACGATTAAAATAGCGCCGGCTCCGGCCAGTATGTTAGCGAAAAGCATCGCCACCCCGACCTTACTGTCGCAAATCATTACCGCTAAATATCAGCTTGGGTTACCGCTGTATCGGCAAGAAGCGTTATTTAAAAGCTTCGATATTGAGTTGCACCGCCAAACCATGAGTCGTTGGCTAATAAAGGTCAGCACCCAGTTAACGCCGCTTTATCAGCGGATGCACGCCTTGATGCTAGCGCGGCCGACATTGTGGTCTGACGATACACCGGTCAAGGCGATCGACGTTGATAAGGTGCAATCCACGATGTGGGTGTATGGCAGTGGCGGCGATAAACCCGCGGAATCGCTGAATAATATGCCCTCACTGTCCAATATCGTGCTGTACGACTATCAAGATGGTCGCGGCGGAATACACCCCACGTAACTATTCAGCATATACCCAGAGTGGTTAGGAGATAAAAAAACACTACATATTGTGTTTTTTGCGTTCCGTAATGTATGAAAATGAGTCGAATTCAGCATTTCCTATAGCGTTAAAAATTTAACTGTTTGTTTTATATGTATTTATTTTCTAAAAATAAGCGGAATAGTTACGATAAATCTAACTGAAGACGTAATACCCCTAACTTAAATATATGTAACCAGCAGGCCTGGCACTAGAAATAAATTAACCTTGACTTTAGCAGCCCTTACTGGAGACACTGTCCCTAGTCCTAGGACTAGGGACAGTGTCTGGGGTTATTATATGAAAAGTCAAGATGTCGGTTTATTGCTCAAGTTAGTGTGCTTGCAAAAGCAAGACACCCAAGTATTAAGAAACAGTGCGGAGCAGCGCGTGAGGGTGCCCAATGAGTGGCGAGATTGGGGGGAAACTGAGGAGGATAAAGTTTTGCAGAAAATGCAGCTGCAGTTGACTGATAACATTGAGTTATTGGTTGAGAGATATAGTGTCAGAGCGTTAGCTGCAGAAACTGGCATTAGTAAAAGTCAGGTAAGCCTCTCTTTACAGAGAATGATGGATGTTGGATTAGCAAAACGAGATCGCAGATTGGACATTCCCCGCGCTAATATTAGTTTGTTGCTCGATTTTTTAACGTCAGGGCTAAGGTTTGTGTTTCCAGCGCGAGCTGGAGAGCTGACTCGGGGCATTAGCACTTCGTTTGCCGCCCCTGTACTCGAGGGGAAATTAATGTCTGCGGGGGAGCTACCCATGGTTTGGCCTGATGCCAAAGGCAACACTAAAGGTCTGTCTGTTGATCCATTATTTAAAAGTGCAACTCTTGCTATCCGCCGAGACCCAGAAATGTATGCAATGTTAGCTTTGGTTGATGCTATTAGGCTAGGACAGCCTCGCGAACGTAATTTGGCAGTATCTATGCTAAAAAAACGCATGGAGACTGGTTTATGAATAATTTTAATATTCACCTAAAAATGCTGGAGCTTGTAGCCAGAGCATTGGGTCCTGAATTGTGCGAACAAATGGCCTTTGTCGGTGGTTGTACTACAGGATTGCTGCTTACGGATGAATTTACCAAAGAACAGGTGAGACACACAAATGACGTAGATCTGATAATCAGCGTGATGGGAGTGATCAATTATTACCAGCTACAAGATAAGCTAGTAGAGAAAGGATTTAGTCTTCCCGGACTTGATGAAGAAGAGCAGGAGGAAGATACCCCGTTCTGCGCGATGAAACTAGGTGATCTGCGGGTAGATTTTATACCCGACAATGCAGAGGTACTTGGGTTTACTAACCGATGGTACAAACAAGCCATAGAGACAGCAGCCCCGCGCATACTCGCTCAAGGTGTCGTTATCCGAGTGGTCGATCCGGTGTACTTTGTCGCCACCAAGCTCGAAGCTTATAAGGGGAGAGGTTGCAATGACCCGCTTTCCAGCAGAGATATAGAAGACATATTAACCCTCGTAGATGGTAGAGAAGAGCTATCAAATGAAGTCAGAGGAGCTGATGTTGAGTTGAGGCACTACATTGCAGTTGAGCTTAGTGCTTTGCTAGAAATTCAGGATTTTGAATATGCTGTGCAAAGCCAGTCGTTAGGTGATCAAGCTCGGGAAGACGAAATATTCTCTCGTTTAGAGCTGTTGGCTAGAGGCAATTAAATGAAGCTATCTTGGCGCAGTCGTAAAGGAAACCGAAGTAGAACAAACAATGATGCCATGGGGTGCTATCAAGATAATGCCTATTTGGTCGCTGTTGTGGTGGATGCTTCCGAGAAAGGTCCTGAAGGTGAAGGTCACGCGCTTGCACGGTTTTGGGCTGGTGAGCTGATAAGATCTATCCGGTACGAACTAGAAAATGGAAATGAATTATCAACCAGAATGCTTTATCTCCAGATAAAAAAGGCACATCAAAAACTACGACCACAATATCTGTGTGCGATTGCAAGTTATACAGTGCTTAGTTTTAACAAGCACACAAGAGAGTTATTAATTCTGTATTGCGGTGACTGTTTGGTTGCCATCGAGTCACCGAATGATGAACGCCAGTGGTTGATAGATCCGCATCATTGTTCTCATCAACAAGGGCTAGAAAGTCCTTTGTTCAGCGCTAGTCGTAACATACTGACTCGCTGCCTGAAAGCTAGACGTTTTGAAGCACCTACTGTTATGCAGACAAATTTGTGTGGCCACAGTAGAGTATTGGTTTGTACCGATGGTTACTGGGCAGAGCACCTTGCCTCTCAGCAGGATTGGATCAAGCTGGAAGATGACGCTAGTGTGTTATTGATTAGTCCAAGCGAGCACGGTTGTGAGTATTTAGCTGAGAGTGATAATGGCTTTTTTCAAAGCCACCTCGAACCCGCATGAAAACTAACAGTGTGATGTTCTTAGCTAAGCATACATTATGCCAACATACGCTTCTGTTGCATTTCTTGATTAGCTATCTGCTGTTATATTATTCTGACTTCGACAATTTTACTGGACACAGAATGTGTTAACACTGTTAACACTGTTAACACATTCTGTGTGTATTTTTTCGTACTTATACCTGTCATATATTATTTGTAACTATTCAGCTTAGAAATCGAAGTTGAGAAAATTATCCCTTTTCTCAACTATTTTTCAGGATCATTTGACCGATCCTGTCAGTCTGTCATGCTAGTCCTAAGCTAGCTAACTCCGTGCATAATGAACTTAAAAGACATCAATATCCAAGACGTTGTTGAGCAAACACGAAAGCAACTGATTGCAGACAAAACGATTACGCCTTCTCTCAAAATGTCGATTGAGCTCATTTTGATGATCGTCACGTTGTTGGCTCAAAAATTTGGCCTTAATAGTAAAAACAGCAGCATTCCTCCTTCTCAAGACACGAATCGCAAGAAATCCCCCACTACCGGCTCTGAATTGAAGCCCGGTGGTCAGCCTGGCCGCATCGGAAAAACCCTGTTACAAACCGACTCCCCTGATGAAATCAACATCATATACGTGAATCGTGGCTCCTTGCCCAAGGGGCGGTACCACGAAGTTGGCTTTCAAAAGCGCCAAGTGGTTGATATCGATATCAGTAAAGTCGTCACCGAGTATCAAGCGCAGATCCTTGAAGACGAGCACGGCACCCGTTTCATGGGACAGTTTCCTCACGGCGTGACTCGCCCTGTGCAATATGGCGCCGGTCTGAAAGCCCATGCGGTGTATTATCTCAATATCAGCTACTCCCTTACAACCGTATCGAAGAGTACTTTAACGATCAGCTCGGTATCCCCCTCAGTGCGGGCAGCTTGTTTAATTTCAATGAGCAAGCTGCAACATTAGTGCGTTCATCAGGTACGCAAGATGCCATCCAGCACGCCTTAGCGCAGTCGCCGTTACTGCATGTCGATGAAACCGGCATCAATGTGGATGGCGTACGCCATTGGCTTCATGGTGCCTCGACCACTCAGTGGACGTATTTTTACCCGCATAAAAACAGAGGGAAGCTCGCCATGGATGAGGCGGGTGTTTTACCTTATTTTACCGGTGTGTTGTGCCATGACCATTGGAAACCGTATTACCAATACACGCAATGCGACCATGCCTTGTGCAATGCGCATCATCTGCGCGAACTTGAGCGTGCTTGGGAGCAGGACGGCATGGAATGGGCCAAGGCGCTACAAACCTTATTAAAAACGATAAATAAACGGCAAATCGATGAGGGCGCGTTAGACGAGCTCAGCCAGCAGCAGTATATAACAGAGTATCAGGGCATTTTAGCGAGGGGCGATATCCATTGTCCGCCACCAGATGAAAGCACCCGAAAAAAAGGCCAGCGAGGGCGGCTGAAGCGCACTAAATCACGGGCCTTATTAGAGCGATTACGGGACTATCAAGATGATGTCTTGCGCTTTATGGTGTCTGAGGTAACGGTGCCGTTTACCAATAATCAGGGTGAGAATGACATCCGGATGACCAAAGTACAGCAAAAGATATCCGGCTGTTTTAGAAGTATGCAAGGCGCTGAGATGTTCTGTTTAATCAGGAGCTATCTCTCGACGTGCCGAAAACAGTCCGTGTCAGCGAGCTCAGCCTTGACGTTATTATTCAACGATCAGCTTCCGAGCATTTTTTACGCCAAGCCGGAAGCTGAATAGTTACTGAGAGAATTAATTAAAGTGATACCTGGTCGCCCTACCCAGGATGGTGACGGCGTCAAGATCCATCGCCTAGCAGGTCAGCGTCTGCATCAGGTACTCAATCCTTTTTTGATGATTGATGAAATCAATTCCGACGATTCGGCCGACTATATTGGCGGCTTTCCCGAACATCCTCATCGAGGCTTTGAAACCATTACCTATATGAAGGCTGGGCATATGCGTCACCGCGACCACATGGGTAATGAAGGCGTTATCAGCGCCGGTGATGTGCAGTGGATGACCCCGGGCGTACTGCATTCGGAAATGCCTGAGCAAGAGCACGGTCTGCTGCACGGCTTTCAAATCTAGCTGAATTTTCCTGCCGCCGAAAAATGAAGCCTGCAGCCTATCAGAAGATGGTAAGTGCTGACATATCCGAGCAGCGGCTATCAAGCGGTGGCATGGTTCGCGTTATCGCCGGTAACGTGACCATCAATCAGCATGCACAGCAAGGCGCCAGCTTTGTAAACCCTTATAACGGTGAGCAGCTGGCTTACTAAGCTCATGATAAATCCCACGCTTTTTACGCCTTAATCACCAAACTGCATACGGGAGAAGGACTCTGGTGGTTAGGCCTTTGGCTGGGCTTAAGCGCCTTAGTAGTGCCAGTGTTGGCCGTGACTGGCCTGCAAACCTGGTGGCAAAGGCGCAAAGCCATGCCCAAGTTACTAAATAACTGCCAAGCCAAGGCGGCGGATACGGTAATTTTGGTGGGCAGCGAGGCTAACAGCACGTGGGGCTTTGCCCGCACGCTGCATGATGAGCTCACGTCGGCAGGCCATGGGGTGCAACCGCGGCCATGAATAGCTTGGCCGCCCATTACCCACAGGCGAAGCAGCTATTAGTGCTTACCGCCACCTATGGCGACGGCGATGCGCCCGCCTCAGCCAATCACTTTTTAAGTCGACTAGCCGAACTTAAACAGCTGCCAATTGCGCACTTTGCCGTATTAGGCTTTGGTGACCGACAGTTCTGCCATTTTTGTCGGTTTGCCGAAGAGGTAGACGCGGCGCTGCTGGCGCGCGATGGCGAGCCGTTGTTAGCACTAGAAACCGTTGATCGACAATCCGCACAGACCTTTGCCCGTTGGGGCACTCGGCTAGGTGAGGCTCTGAGTCACGATCTAGTGCTCGAGCATAAGGGAGTGCGAGCCGCCCACCACACGGCTGCAACTGGCAGATCGCGTGGGTTATGACGTTAATAGCGGCACGCCGACCAGCGTGCTGCGTTTTGCCGCAATGCCAAACTCACGCCCAGCTTGGCGACGCTTGTGGCGCTCGGCTCGCTTGCCGCACTTTTCCGCCGGTGACTTGATGGGCATTTATGCACCACACAGTTCGGTGGCGCGGCTCTATTCGCTGGCCTACGCCTCCAGCGATGGCGTGCTAGAAATTTGTGTGCGTAAACATGCGGGCGGTGAGTGTTCGAGCTTTTTACATCACTTACAACTGGGTGAGCAGATAGACGTCTTTATTCAACTGCATCCTACTTTTAGGCCACTGCTTGGCGACACACCGCTGATCTTAGTGGGCGCCGATACTGGTATAGGGCCGCTGGTAGGCTTTATTCGTAATAATCAGCAGCATCGCCCTATCCAACAAAATCACGGCTAATAGCACACAGTTACAAGAGCTAATAGCCTCAGGTGCCCAAGTGTTGGTGTGTGGTGGCCGCAATATGGCTAGCAGCGTGGCCGAGGCACTGGATCAACTATTAGCGCCGCTTGAGCTGGATGTGCAAACCTTAAAAACAGCAGGCCGCTATCGAGAAGATGTGTATTAACTAAAGTCATTAGATCTACTGTCCGTTATCGATTATATTTTCCGGTCGGAAAGCGGTGCGACCTAACAATAAAAAAGTAGTCCCCAGTTGGCAACCGACAGCGCTTTTCTACCGGAAAATGGCATGGCCTGACGATTAGTAGAGCGACATCCACTGAGTAACCAACAAAGCTAGCGGCAAGAAGTAGGCATTAACCGAGCACAGGCTTCATTAGTAATCCGCTATTCAACTAACTACAGAGTATGAGATATGTGGATATGCTCAGCTGGTAGGGGAACTTAACGCCGAGTATTCCGAAGGATTAAGAATGGCCTCGGTAGCTCGCACTTTTTTACTTAGGCCAATAGGTATGATGGTCATCAACCACAAAGTCGTGGGTATGAATCAGGTGCGGATGCTTGTGCCCGTGATTGTGAGGTTCCGCCCCCTCCCAGCCTTCGTGCTTGTTTATCGTGGTAGTGATAATGACCATGATTTGTCTCACTATGAGTGTGTTCCAAGTGCTCGGGGTCTTGTTGAGGCCAAAGCAACATGGCAACCACCGCGGAAAAGAACGCCACCAAACCAAGCACAATAAAAGCCCCCATCAAACCAACCTGCACACCAAGCCAACCTGCAAGAGGATAGGTTATCAGCCAGCACCCATGGGACAATGAAAACTGTGCCACAAATAGCGCCGGACGATCATTCTCACGGCTGGATATTGTCAACAACCGTCCCACCGGCGTTAGAATTATCGACATCCCCGCACCCATCAGAAACCACAGCAAGATCAGCACACCAATCCCTGGCATTAGGGCTCCGGCCAGCACGCTCACTGATAGAATAAAACCTCCGGTCAGCATACATAGCCTTGGCTGTACGCTCTTCAAAATGCTTGGCAGAGTAAGCGCCACTACCATGGAACCACCGCCTGCAGCGGCAAGGACGATAGCAACCCATTCATTGGTAAGCCCAAGATGACTCCGTACATAGACAACGGTGTTGACGATCTGCATAGCACCTGCCGAAGACACCACCAGACTCAGGGCAAGCAACCCTTCAAGCCTTGGCGTTTTCAAATAAATGCGCATGCCTTTGGTGACTCTGATCCAGAAGGACTCACCGTGAAATGCGTCTTTGCGTTGAGGTAAGGTAACGGACAGCACAAGAGAGGCGGAAAGGATAAACGCGAAGTCCATGCCACGTATCTTTACTGTCTTCTTCTGCAATCCAATGCTCAGCCGTGAGGTTAAAAAACGCGGCTAATGGCTCGCTAGTCAGACGCTGCCTAGCTTGGTGAATGGCACTGGGCGCGACGGACTCTCCCAGCTTATCGGTCAGTTGAAGATCTAACTTGTCCACCACATCACTAATCGAACGGTCACGAAATAATCCCATGGCGATAACCAACCAGACCACCAGCTCGGCGGGGAGCTTTCGCCGCCCGACACTCGCTTTATCCGTTTGCTCTAGCGCGGTATGTATCCAGTCCAGAGGAAGGTGTTTGTGGAAGGTCGATAACGACTCAGGAGCGGCAAATGTATCGGTGTCGAGTAACCAGTGAGCAAGCAAAAAAATACCCTCATACCATGTAGTGATGAGGGTATTTTGACGCCGTATAAGGTTCGGTCAACCGATCGCCAAAATTTCTTAACTGATCGGTGTTAGCCTTTCAGCGGGTTTTTTAGCTCTGTACCTGCGGACTTTGATATGGAACAGGAAACACTTTGTCATAAGCCAGGTTATAAACAAAGGCATACACTAGGTAAAAGGTGGCCATGGTGACACTCATCATCAGGGCTTCCCGCAAGGAAATACCCAAATACCAAGCGAGCACTGGCACGAACTGTGACAGTAAACCTAACTCAAAGAATAGGGCGTGAAATAGGCGTAGCGGGACTGTTTTACGCACATCTCCTCGTAGTTTCAGCATGCTGTGATCGAACAATAGGTTATAAAAATAGTTCCACACAGTGGCGAGTATTGAGCCAACCACGGCCATAGTGCCCATTAGCTGGAGATCAAAGCCGAATAGCCAGCTGGCCATAGGAATAAATAAAATTAGCCCAATGCCCTCAAAGCCCAAGGTGTGGCGAATACGGTCTTTGGTGGTGCGCATGAAATTTCCTGGTTGGTTTTATTGCCGAGCCAATAATTATATCTGCTAACATCTGGGATCAAAGTTAGAACGTATCGGATTTTAAGATAGATGAGCTTCTCTCTCGACCAATTACAAGCCTTTGTCGCCACCGTGGATACCGGTTCTTTTTCTGCCGCCGCACGCCGTTTGGGTAAAGCCCAGTCAGTGATCAGCACTGCCGTGTCAAATTTAGAAGTCGATCTGGGTAACAGTTTGTTTGTGCGCAGTGGCCGCTACCCTAGCCTGACCCCTGCAGGGGAGCGCTTATTAACGGAGGCGCGGGTAATACTGGAGCGCTGTGAGCATTTTCGCGGAATTGCCAAGAGTCTCGGCGAAGGGGTCGAAAGCCGACTAGTGCTGGCGGTCGACGAGCTGTATCCCCAAGAAATGCTGGGCGTCCTGATGGAAGAATTTTCTCTCCGCTTTCCCAGTGTGGAGCTGGAGTTATTGTTTCCGCTGATGGAGGATGTCAGCCGCCTAGTGGTGGAAGAACGGGCCGATCTGGGCATTATGTGGCGCCAAGAAATTTTGCCTTCCGTCCTTAATTTTCATGCGCTTGGCTGGGTAGCGTTGAAAATTGTTTGCGCACCAGAGCATGAACTCGCGCGTCAACAGGTCGGCTGGGAAGAGCTAAAGCGCTACCGGCAGTTGATGGTGGCGACCCGTAACGACAGTGAAGAAAAAACACGATTACGCATGGCTGCTGATGTGTGGTGGGTAGAAAGCCAATGGGTTATCGTCGAGCTAGTGCAGCGTAATTTAGGCTGGGCATTCGTACCTGAGCATGTGGTGGCCAGCGCCTTGGAGAATGGCTATCTGGTTTCGCCGGATCTGGAATTTGACGATCATGACTGGCCGGTCGCATTGGAGCTTATTTGGCACAAGCAGCGACCGTTAGGTAAGGCAGCGGCTTGGCTAAAGACGGCGGCAATTACTGCGGCTAATAGGACCAAATAATCAATTTTCCGTATTACGGAATTTATAGCCATCGAATCGCTGTACTCGTTGATCTCACTTCTTGGGTAGTTCTTACTTTCAACAGGGCACAAAAGGTTATTACCTTTTAACCATAGTGATCCGTGGTGCATGCAGCGCAATGCTCAGTAGCACACGTTTACCACGTATTATGGTGGAAACCCTGTGCTCATATAGATCAGGTCGGAACAAAATAATCCTATTAGAAAGAGAAAAAATAACACGATACGTTTAGAAAATACCGCCCTCATCAGGCTTTATCATAACAACGTTTAATTTGTAGTAGCTACCACTGCCCATGAGATCATGGTGTCTCATCATGGCGGTGCACGGACGATACCGTGTAGGCCCACCTTTATGGTGGGCTTTTTTGTTCAAACGACGGGTGAAAGTAGTAGTGGAGATAAAAACTAAAACCCCAGCATAACCTGTGAGGGACTATTGTTGAGTGGTTTTCATATAGCAAAGTTAACTAACCCTAGGTTCAAGCCATTCCGTGCAACTCTTTCCAGTTACCCGGGTGAACCACATAGCCGAACAAGGCGTGACCACCGTACACCAACTCAGTGCCTTCGGGGATCCACAGCATCTGGCCGGGGCGAACCTCGTGTTTCTTGCCGTTGGCCGTCAGTTCAAAGCAGCCTTCGATTACGAACACCACTTCGTCATACAAAACAGTCCAAGCTATTTCGGCCCCTTCCCAACGGGCAAAACCTACCCCGATATTCGGGGAGGCTTCTGGGGTCAGCGCCCGGGCCACATAGGCGGCGCCCGGCGGGCCGCCACGAAAACTGAAGTCCAGCTCCTGGCTGTCGATCACTATGACTTCACTCATAACTCGCTCCGACTTTGCCATTTAGCCAAAGCAATACGACTTTTTACCCCAACCCCGAGAAAAGGTTCAGGCGGGTTGATGCTCGGCATACCGGTAACCTGCTGAATGTCCTGCAGCTGGGAGGACTGTGCCCCCACCGCCAGATCGGCCAGCAGAGTGCCTGAAATAGTACCCCAGGCCGCCCCTACTCCGTTATCACAGGCGCTGGCATAAACACCGTCTTCCAGTTGCCCGAAGAAATTGGTGAAATTACGGGAAATGGCATATACCCCACCCCAGGTATGGGTGAAAGGCACATCAGCCAGATCCGGATAGCGGGCCAGAAAAGCCTCTCGGTGATTGGCTTGAATACGCTGGCGCATACCGTCATTGATACTGCCGCCATAACGAGGCACATGTTTATAACTGTTGCGGATAAGAATACGTCGGTCGGCAGTCATGCGCAGCGTAGTACCCGCATGATCGGCCGGTGTCAGACCCCAGTTCAGTTTACCGCCATAGCGCACCAGCTCGGCGTCGGTCAGCGGTCGAGTCCAGCTGGCAAAGGTCATTACCGGCAACAGTCGGTTTTTAAGATAACCGAACTCACGGGTGAAGATACTGGTACCCAGTAGCACTTTCGGCGCCTGAATTTCGCCTTCATCGCCCAGCAAACGCCACTTGCCGCTCTCTCGTTGTAAGGAGCGGATTGGAGACTGCTCCAGCAACTCAACATTTTCCGGTAGGTTCTCCGCCATGCCACGCACTAGCGCCGCCGGCTGCATCAAATAACCACCGGGCGTAAAAATAGCGCGCCGATAATAAGAGGTACCCAACACAGCGCTCAGCTCACTGTGCTCTACCTTACGGTAAGGCTCACCCAAGTCTTTCATCAAATGCTCGAAGTGATCGAGAAAGGCCTCGCCTCGCTCACCCACGGCCCCCTGATACTTGCCGACAGCAGACCACTGACAATCGATGCCATGACGCAGTATTAAACCATCCAACTGGGCAATGGCGGAGCGATTCAGCCCTAGCAGTTTTTGCTTGTGGGCCGGATCTGGATGCTCCAGCGCAAACTTGTGCGGCAGATCGATAACAAAACCGGAATTACGCCCGGAAGCGCCTTCGGCCGCACGTTGAGCATCCACCAGTATAATGCGCGCATTCGGATAATGTTCGGCCAGTCGGCGAGCGGCTGCCAAGCCGGCAAAGCCGGCACCCAGCACTGCATAGTCGGCACGCTGTACACCCTTGAGTTGAGTCACAGGCGCAGCCTGTGGCAAAGCTTGGTACCAGCCGCAGCTGTGGTCATCATTGGGTAAGTTAATCATGCTCTGTTCCTCAGGCCGCTTGGCGGTTTAATATCAAGCGCTCCAGCCACTGGCTGCGCTGACCTTGTAATGTACTGCCCAATAGGGCAAAACCAGTGAGAGCACCGGCTAGATTATAGAAACCCGCTGCCAACTCCTGGCCGTTACCCTCTATCCTCCACTCACCTTCACCGCTAGCTGGCATTATCGACAACGGCAGCACTGGCGTCTTGACCAACACTGGGGCCGGCCTCAGCGCCGCTGGCGTCAGGGTACCGAGCAGGCTATTCACCAGCGCCGGCATGGCTTGATTGATAGGCGCGATATACGGCAACCATTGACCTTCGAGCTCGGCACAGTCACCCAAGGCAAAAATATGGGGATCCGAGGTCTGGTGACAGCTATCAACACTGATGCCACGACCGGTTGCCAGACCCGCCGCCTGAGCCAAGCCGGCACTGGGCCGTAGCCCAACTGCACTTAACACCAAATCGGTATTAAGAACCCGGCCGCTTTGCAGCTGCAGACAATAGCCTTCATCTTCACCGTCGATTCGACCGATACTGTCTTGCAGAGCCCAATCTACGCCCAGATCAGACAGCGCCAACTGCAAGGCCAGGCCCAAAGGCTGCGGGATCAATCGCTCCATCGGCCACTGACCCAGACCCACGACCGTTACCGACACACCCTGAGCGGCCAGATCGTTGGCAAACTCACAGCCAATAAGTCCGTCTCCCAAAATGGTGACGTGCTTCTTGCCCACCAGTTGCTGGCGGAAACGGCGATAATCACCCAGATCATTGACGCTGAGCATGGCGCTCTGCTCGCCTTCCACCGGAATTACTATAGGTGAAGCACCGGTCGCCAGTACCAGACGGCCGTAGGGATAAATGCCGATATTGGTATGTAATTGCTTATTTTCACGGTCAATACGCTCAACCCGAGTATGAGGGTAAACCCGTACCCCAAGTCGTTGCTCCCACGCCAGCGCGGGCTCGCTGATCAGGCTATCGCCGTCTTTGCCCAGCGCCAAGGCGTTAGACAATGCGGGCTTGCTGTACAGTGCGCCGTCGTCGGCAGTAAATAGGGTAATGGACAGCTCTGGCGATTTTGCACGCAATGCTGCAGCCAGCTGATAGCCACCGTGACCGGTACCGATGATCACCACCGGCTCTGGTGCCACCTCTGTCAGTGGCGTGCTAATCTCAGCTACCGCCGTCAGCGGAGCCTGCAGATTGTCGGTGATGTCGAGCATCTCGAAATCAGCCTTTCCCACCAAACAATCTGGGCACAGCCAGTCATCCGGCACGTCTTCCCAAGCGGTGCCTGGGGCGATGCCGTCACTGGGCCAACCCTTGGCCTCGTCGTAAATCAGTCCGCAGATGATGCATAACCACGTTTTCATCTTGTTTCTCCCCACTACCCTGTTTACTGCTTGTGCAAGCCAGAGATAATCAGCCTCACGCGGACTGCTTATCTCCAACTCATTCATTCATCCATTGCCGATCAATCAGCCCTGACTCAGCCGAATACCAATGTTGCGGGTCTGAACATAGCTGTAGATGGCTTCTTGTCCCTTCTCGCGACCGAAGCCTGATAGCCCCACGCCACCAAAGGGCGTTTCAATGCCACCGGCGAACCATTCGTTGATAAATACCTGACCGCCGCGCAAGCGGTTGGCCATGCGCAAAGTCTGGCTCAGGCCTTCACCGAATATTCCGGCTACGAGTCCGAAGTCGGTACCATTGGCCAGAGACACCGCATCGTCTTCACTGTCGAAGGGCATAATCACCAGCACGGGGCCAAACACTTCTTCTCGGGCTATGGTCATCTCGGCCGTCGCCTCAATCACGGTCGGCGCCACGAAATAACCGGACATGTCCGGTGCCACACCGCCAGTCAGAATATTGGCGCCTTCGGCACGGGCCTGTTCAATCATTGCTAGCACGCGCTGCTGCTGATCCTGTGACACCACAGGCGTTAGATCCGGGTTGGCTTCGCCCTGACCTATGGTCAGACCTTCAGCCAACGCAACCACGGCAGCTTTTACTTCTTCATAGCGGTCGCGCTGCACCAGCAATCGCGACATGGCCGAGCACACCTGACCAGCATTGAAGAAAATGCCGACTTTCACACTGGCCAGCAAAGTGTCGAGATTTACATCCTTGAGTGCGATAGCGGCGGACTTGCCACCCAGCTCCATCACCGATGGCGTGGCCCGCTCAGCCGCATCCTTAAGAATGCGCTGCCCAGTAGGCACAGAGCCGGTGAAGACTATTTGGTTGGTATCCTGATGTTTGACCAGATGACTACCCACTTCTGAGCCCTTGCCACATAACAGGTTGATCGCCCCATTAGGGAAGCCAGCCTGCTCAATAGCCTTAACTAGCAGCGTCATGGCCAGCGGAGAAATCTCCGGAGACTTGATCACCACCGCATTGCCCGCCGCCAGCGCCGGTGCCAGCGAGCGAGCGCAAATGGAAACCGGAAAGTTCCAGGGTACAATTTGCACCGAGACACCAAAGGGCACGTACTGGGTAAAATCTATGTAATCTTTGCCAAGCGGCACCGAGATGCCTTCAATCTTGTCAGCCATGCCGGCGTAATATTCGAAGTAACGGGCCGCTTCCAAAAACTCGTCCCGGGCATCGTTCAGGCTCTTGCCATTTTCGCGACAAGCCACCAAAGCGCCTTCGTCGGCGATGGCACGTATGGCATCTGCGGCCTTTAGCATCCAGCTGGTGCGCTGCGCGGGGCGTACATCGCTCAATTGACCGCTGTCGACCACACGACGGGCAGCGGCCATAGCTAAATCCGCATCGTCAATGCTCGCTTGTGCGATAGTGGCATAGGTCTCACCCGTACTCGGGTTCATCACCAATAGCTGGCGAGAAGCATCCCGCCATTGGCCATCGATATAGTTCTGATAATGCTGCATTGATTATGCCTCCAGCGCCGCTTTGGTTTGGGTGGCCAGCCACTTCTGGAAAAAGTGGGTCGGTAAGTCCATTTCGGGAGAGAAAACACCACCGCCAAAACCGGGTGAGTGACGACCTTTCTGCATGCCTTCCACGGCAAAGATATCTTCGCTGAATACCACCCGCCAAGACTCAAGCGTCGCGGCGCGACAGGCGGCATATTCATCTTTCACCGCTTCGTCACCCACGTAGTAGAGACGCAAATTTTCTATGGTTTTTTCCGCATGAATGGGGTCTATCATCATGGCGAAAGCGTGGTCAGCCTGAATGCCTAACAGCACGTTAGGGAACAGAGAGATATATTCTGCATGGCGCAGCTTGTCGCTCGGCCAGCTTGGGAACTTAGGCAAATGAGTGCCGGCGGTATCAGACAAGTTGTAGGCGGTACTGCCCTGACCGGAAAAACGATCTTCCAGCATAATATTGTAATGGTCTTCCAACTTGGAATAGGAATTCAGGCTAGGGTGCACCCAAGGCAGATGGTAGGCTTCGCAGTAGTTTTCCACGGTCAGCTTCCAGTTGCTCGCCACTTCAATTTCCAGATGGCCGCCCATGTTGACTCGGCGCAGCAGGCCCAGACCATCCTCACCTAGAAATCCTTTCCAGCGATTTTCCAGCGGCGCAATATGTTCTTCGAAAGAAGCCGCATCTCCAGACAAATTGATGAAGACCATGTCCATCCAGATGGCAGAGCGCAGCGCTTTAAGCCCGTGTTTTTCGCACTTGAAGCGGTCGTCCTTATGCTTGGCGATACCGCCTATATGCGGAGTCCCCTTAAGATTACCGTTCAAATCATAGGTCCAAGAGTGATAAGGGCAGCGGATCATGCCTTGCACTTCACCAGCCTCGTGTACTAGCTGCATACCGCGGTGGCTGCAAACGTTATGGAATACCTGCACTTCACCTTCTTTGTTGCGCATCATCAGCAGCGGAAGATCCATGAAGCTCACCGGTAACACATAACCGTTCTTAACCAGATCGGATGCAAAGCCGATACAAGCCCAGGTTTTACCAATCACCTGATCCCGCTCGAAGGCAAAGTATTCTTGGCTGGTATAGCAGGCGTTAGGCATGCCGCTGGCTTCAACGATTGGATTTAACACGTTTTCAACCTGCTGAACGGGAATGATGGCCTGATTGACATTGTTCATTATTAATTCTCCCACTGTAACGCAGTGCTCCCTGCGCTAATGTTAACAACGCGCACCAGGTAGGTGCCGATGGGAGAATAATGGTTAACATCGATGTAACAAACAAACGACTTTTTAGCAGGGTATGGATGAGCTTTTATCATCCATAGAAGTACGCCTCATCTGCAGCTAATCATCTTGTGTTAATAGCCTTTCGAATCCTTTGGTCTTACGCATGAGCTGTGTTCACTCATGAGTGATAAAAAATCAGTTGAGTGTCTTTCCCGCAATCTCTACCCTCCTTTACGTTAACAATTCATTAACCATTAAGCGTGTTACGCAGAGGGAAAAGTTATGCGTGCTACATCAGGGATCCTTAAAGGACTAAATCCGACCGTAACCATAGCGTCCAAGATTCTGGTCATCGGTTTTGTACTGTTTTGTGCCATCATGGCCAACCAAGCAGGTCAGTACTTTGAAACCATTTCCGGCGTTTTGCTACAAAATATGAAGTGGTTCTATCTACTGGTGGTCAGCCTAGTCACGGGCTTGCTGCTGTATCTGATGGTCAGCCGCTTCGGTCATATTCGCCTCGGCAAGGACGATGAAAAACCCGAATTTAATTACCTGTCGTGGATCTCCATGCTGTTCTCGGGAAGCATGGGAATCGGCTTGGTATTTTGGTCGGTAGCCGAGCCGATGTGGCACTATGCGGACAACCCATTTTCCCAAGGGCTAAGCAACGAGTCCGCTCGAACTTCCATGTGGCTAACCTTCTTTCACTGGGGGCTGCACCCTTGGTCCATCTTTCTGATCGTAGCTCTGGCCCTAGCCTACTTTTCCTACCGTAAAGGGCTGCCGCTTACTCTGAGATCAATTTTGTATCCGCTAATTGGGGATCGCATCTATGGCCCCATAGGTCATGCGGTGGATATTCTCACCGTGGCCATTACCGCCTTTGGTATCTCTCAGACGTTGGGTATGGGGGTCATTCAGATCAATACCGGCTTGAATTTAGTGTTCGGCACCACCGTCAGTCTCGGCATGCAGTTGCTGATCATAGTGGTGCTCTGTACCTGTGCCGTGGCCTCGGTACTCTCGGGGGTGGGCAAGGGCATACGCCGCCTATCGGAATGGAACATGCTGTTGTCATTGCTGATGGTGCTGATCGTGCTTTATATAGGCCCGACCCGCTATATCCTGCATTCCTTCCTAGAAGGCATTGGTGATTACAGCAGTCAGGTGGTTGGCATGAGTTTCTGGAGTGATACCCAGAATGATTCCGGCTGGCAGAACTGGTGGACGGCCTACTACTGGCCATGGTGGATGACTTGGGCGCCCTTCGTCGGCATGTTCGTGGCCCGTATTTCTAAGGGTCGCACCATTCGCGAACTGATTGGCGGCGCTTTAATCGTGCCCACTCTGATCACCTTTCTGTGGATGGCGGTATTTGGCGGCTCGGCTCTGAAAGTAGAGCAAGATGCTCGTGTCGCCTACGAGCAACAGACGGTGGTGCTGGCCGAAGCCGGTGAACCGGCGCAAGCCCCTTTTGCAGGCGGCCCGATTCTGGAAGCTACCAAGAAAGACACCACACTGGCGCTGTTCGCCTTGTTTGATGAGTTGGACGCGGGCGTTATGGGCAAGTTACTGAGCGTCTTAGCCTGTGTGTTGTTGGGTACCTACTTTATCACCTCGGCTGACTCTGGCACCCTGATCCTCTCCACTCTGGATTCACTGGGTAATCCGGAACCTCCTAAGCCGATACGGATACTGTGGGGTTTCATGATAGCGGCCATTGCCGGGGTACTGCTCTACGCCGGTGGTCTCAAGGCGATGCAAACCGCCTCCATTATCGCTGGCTTCCCTATCTCTATCTTCATCTTGGTGATGGGCATGACCTTACTGCATAGCATTCGTCGTGAACCCAAGCCTTGGGCCATGGTGCCGGATAACGTACGACCAGAGCCGGCCAAGCTGGATGGTGCGGTTAAACCTCTGGTCGAGGAAGCAGCCGAAGAAATCTACGATGCCAAACCGATACCACACTGGAGCAATCCCATTGTCGGCAAGTAGCAATAGTCGGCGATAATGAAAGTAGCTGAACGCGAACCGGCATCTGATGATGCCGGTTTTTTATGGATAAAGGTCAGGTTTTTTAAACGACTAGACGTAAGAAATAAGTGTTAAATACCTTGTTCGTGCAACCCTTTCTCGCCAACCTGTCCCGGTAATTGTTCAAGCAGCCATTGACGGAACAGCTTAACGCTACTTGGTGTAACGCCGCGACTCAGGGGTTCGAGCATACAAAAGCTGGCTGGGGTACGCAGTACTAAATCTACCGGTCGCACTAAAGCCCCAGTTTCTAGGTA
>NZ_CP136856.1:3490000-3572184 GCF_033807535.1 Oceanisphaera sp. IT1-181 | reverse complement strand
CTGTTGAGCCGCCGCGCGTGCCAATTGGTTCGACTTACCTTCGACAAAGTTATCGAAGGTGTAGTTGGCATTTACATTGCTCTTGTAAATCAGCTCTGGCTTATCTTCCGCCCGCTCAATCCAAGAAGGCACCATATGTGCAGGCGCCGCAGCTTTATGATTAGGCTGACTGACGGCACTTGGCTGGCTGCTCTCGCCACTGGCCATTAATTTAACTGGCGCGCGCTTTTTGCCCACCTCAAACTTCATCTGCGGACAATTACTGCCGCAGAATTCACTGAGTAGGCTGTTAATGCGCAATAAATATTTATCCCGTACCCAATCCAGTACAAAACGGTTCGGCGCAGACAAGGTAAGCGTATTCTCGTCCAACTCCGCTTGCAGCGGCCGGATCCACATACTGAATTCTGCCGAAGGCAATTCATCTTGTAGCCGGTTAAGACACTGCTGCCAAAGCGTAGCGCTCATCAGAACTCCTGGAACAAAGGGATCAATCAAGGGGACGTTATTCTACTGAGGCAAGCGCCGGATCTCTAGCCGGATCGTGTCGATCCGCTAAAATATGATCCTTGACATCTGTGTATAACTTATGAGTCATACACAGGATCCTTGTCGTTATAAACAAGCTACCCACAAGCGAATCCGGCTTAGGATCCTATAGTGCGATCTGGATCATATTTTCAGCATTTATAATGTGCATAATTGTCGTACTACTTTATGTAGCCAGCTATTCATTAAGAAAATCTATGTTAGGGTTACTGTGATCTGGGTCATCTTAGTGTTGTGCTAATGTCGTGACTCGGGCCCTGTAAACCTTTAGGAGACATGCATGAAAAAGACACATTATTTAGCCGGACTGGTACTGATGTCAGCAACAGCGGCAATGCCAGCCTTTGCTGCAGATGACTGTACTATTGAAATCAACAGTAATGATGCAATGCAGTTTGACCAATCAGAGCTGAGCGTTCCAGCAAGCTGTGAAGAAGTGACCCTGACCCTGCACCACACTGGCACTATGCCAAAAGCAGCCATGGGCCATAACTGGGTGCTGAGTACTACTGAAGACATGCAAGCCGTTGCCAATGATGGCATGGGCGCAGGTGCCGATCTCGACTACGTCAAAGCTGACGACGAGCGTGTTATTGCTCACACAGCTCTGATCGGTGGCGGTGAAAGCGACACTATCACCTTCAGCACAGCCGACCTGAAAGCGGGCGACGATTATAGCTTCTTCTGTTCGTTCCCAGGCCACATCGGCATTATGAAAGGCACATTCAGCATCACTGAATAAGCCCTCTACAGGTGCCCGCCCGGGCACCTGATTAGTGTTACTTGTCGCTCCACCCTACTTCCGTATTTTAAGCTTGTTATTTCCCAGCCTTTCAAGACTCAGCAACTACCGCTGTGCCTAGGCTCGCGCTGCAACATATGCTCTTAAATCACGCCCATCACCCCCTGCTAAACCATTCTTAACTAGCACTATGCTACTTTCATCCCTTATGCTGTGTTTATTGTCATGCTGCTGGCACTGCCGCTAGCGGTACTAGACGCAACGCTAGGAGAAGCCTTATGTTGAAATCAATCAAGCAATTGGGTAGCGCCCTTACCTTGTCGGTACTGTTACTCACGCCTGCCTTAGCGGCAGACGCCGTAAAGGTGGGTATGTCCGGTGGTTATTATCCGTTTACCTTCGTCAAACTCGATAAACTGCAAGGTTTTGAAGTGGACGTGTGGAATGAAATCGCTAAGCGGCTGGATCGCGATGTGGAATTTGTCACTACTAGCTTCTCTGGCTTGTTTGGCATGCTGGAAACTGGGCGCATCGATACCATAGCCAACCAAATAACCATTACGCCTGAGCGACTGGAAAAATATAACTTCTCTAGTGCTTATGTTTACGATGGCGCGCAAATTGTGGTGCGCAAAGGCAATAACAGTATTCAGGGCCTAGACGACCTAAAAGGCAAAAAAGTCGCCGTTAACTTAGGATCTAACTTTGAACAGCTGATGCGCAAGCACGACACTAATAATGAAATTAATATCATCACCTATGAAACCAACCTAGAGCAGGATGTGGTCTTAGGTCGTACCGATGCTTTTGTAATGGACAGAGTCGGTTCAGCGCAATTGATCAAAGAGTCAGGCCTAGCATTACAATTGGCCGGTAAGCCCTTTGATACCTTAGAGAACGCTTTTCCGTTTTTGAAAACTCCCAAGCAAGAAGCCTTGTTAGCCGAGGTTGATAAGGCACTGAGTGAAATGCGCGACGATGGCACCTTAACGCAGATTTCAGAGCGCTGGTTGGGTGCGGATATTAGTAGTCAATAATATGCCTTTTGATTTCGACTATACCTTAGCGCTGTTTCCTATCTTGCTCAGTTATCTGGGCACTACCATGAAAATGGCGCTACTCGGCTTTGTATTTGCGCTGCTGATTGCGGGCGTATTGGCGGTGATCCGCACCTTTAAGCTGTTTGGCCTTAATGCCTTTGCCAGACTGTTTATCTCTTTTTTCCGTGGCACGCCCTTGCTAGTACAGCTGTTTTTGCTCTATTACGGCCTGCCGCAAATAATGCCGATCTTTATTGGCCTTAATGCCTTTAGTGCGGCCGTGATTGGCTTAACGCTGCATTTTTCAGCTTATATGGCTGAGTCGATTCGTGCGGCGATTATCAGTGTCGATAAAAGTCAGATGGAAGCGGCACTCAGCATCGGCATGACGCGGGGCCAAGCCATGCGGCGCATTATTTTGCCCCAAGCGGCGCGTATCGCCACACCCTCGTTAATGAACTACTTCATCGACATGATCAAAAGTACCTCGCTGGCCTTTACCTTGGGCGTGGCCGAGATCATGGCCTCAGCACAAAAAGAAGCCTCCAGCAGCTTTAAGTTTTTTGAGTCCTTTGTTGCGGTGGCGCTAATTTATTGGGCGGTGGTGGTATTTTTTACTTATTTGCAGAGCTTATTAGAGCGCCGGCTTAACGCCGCCTATTAGGAGGCCCATGATTACTTTGCGCAATCTGACCAAGATTTATAATGGCCAGACGGTACTCAACGACATTAGCCTCGATATAAAACAAGGGGAAATTGTGGTGATCCTCGGACCTTCGGGTACGGGTAAATCCACGCTCTTGCGTTGCCTTAATCTGTTAGAAACGCCAGAAGCCGGCCAGTTAGACATTGATGGCTTTGCCATCGACTTGGCCAACCATAGCAGCAAGGACGCCATAGAGTTGCGCAAACGCACCTCGTTTGTGTTTCAAAACTATGCGCTGTTTGCCAATAAAACCGCCCGCGACAACATAGCCGAAGGCTTGATCACGGTCTGGAAAAAAACCAAAGCTCAGGCTCATGCCGAAGCCTTGGCCATATTAGGCGACATAGGCTTGGCCGATAAAGCCGACGCCTATCCTTCGTCTTTATCCGGTGGCCAGCAGCAACGGATTGGCATAGCGCGCGCCATGGTTAGCCACGCTAAGGTGATGTTATTTGATGAGCCCACCTCGGCACTGGATCCTGAATGGGTCGATGAAGTGTTGGGCTTAATGAAAAAGCTGGCCTTGGCGCACCAAACCATGGTGGTGGTGACCCACGAAATGAGCTTTGCCCGAGAAGTGGCAGACCGCGTCATCTTTATGGACGGCGGCCATATCGTCGAACAAGGGCCGCCAGAAAAAATGCTCACGGATCCTAGCGACCCGCGCACCCGCGCTTTTTTACGCAAGGTGCTGCCGCCGGCAATGTAATACCAGAGTTGCCATGTGCCACACTGGTCTGCCTGCCGATGTATTGCTGCACCCGCATTGCTGCGCGCATTACTGCAATAGCACGGCTGTTAGCATTACGAAGAGACTCAACTGCCACCGCTCTGGACTTAAGCCCTTAAGTGAGGCATCCCAAGTTCCGACTTTCACTGACAGCTTAATACGTAAGCGGCTTGTTTTTGTTGCTAACAGCTAAAGGCTCTGTATAATTTCAGCCCCGCGATCATTAAGGATCTTGGGATCGATCTAGGTGAGCTGAAATACTTGCTCTAATAGGTCGTCAATCAACGGCATGTGGATTGACGTTATAAACAGAACTGTTTAGAATTCGGCCTCTTTGGTGGGGCCGTCTCGGTGATGTTTATGCGTCAGTCGAGTACATGGCCAAACTGTATAGCAAACTGACACAGCGGTAATAACTACTATGAAACGCACATTTCAACCTTCAAATTTGAAGCGCAAACGCAGCCACGGTTTCCGTGCTCGCAAGGCTACCGTAGGTGGTCGTAAAGTATTGGTCGCTCGTCGCGCCAAAGGTCGTGTCCGTCTGAGCGCCTAATGGCCAGACACACCTTTACACGGGAGTTACGTTTGTTAACTCCCGCCCATTTTAAAAACGTCTTCGACAACCCTGTCCGAGCCGCATCCCCACATGTCACACTTCTTGCCAGACCAAACGAATTGGGTCACCCCAGACTTGGGTTAGCTGTACCCAAAAAAGCACTAAAACGTGCCGTTTGGCGCAACCGGGTAAAACGTGTTGCTCGCGAAGCCTTTCGTTTAAAGCAACATCAATTACCCAGTGTCGATATTGTAGTGATCGCTAAAAAGGGAATCGGAGAGGTACCCAACGACGAGCTGTTTGAACTGCTGGATAGATTATGGCGCACGCTTTCTCGCCGTTGCAACGACTCAGCGTAGGCATTCTTCGCCTATACCAAGTGGTTATCAGTCCATTGCTTGGGCCCAGGTGTCGCTTTACTCCCACCTGTTCGCAATACGCCATTGAAGCCATCCGGCTGCACGGCTTTTTAAAAGGCGCTTGGTTAACTCTCAAGCGTCTACTAAAATGCCATCCTTTAGGTCCAAGTGGCCACGATCCGGTCCCGACAAAGCGAAGATAATAAATTATGGAATCTCAACGCAATATACTGATTATCGCTCTGCTGCTGGTGAGTTTTCTCATCTGGCAAAAGTGGGATGAACATCAAAACCCACCCGTTGTAGCACAGCAAACCACGCAAACTGCAACCGGCAATAATGCGGATGACGCTAACTTCGTTCCTGAGTCCGATAGCGTGCAAGTGGATGGCGAAGTACCGACGGACGCCGCCGCACCCGCTAGCCGTAATCTCATTACCGTGCTCTCTGATACGCTCAAACTGACCATAGACACCCAAGGCGGTGACATTGTGGGCGCGGAGCTGTTAGAGCACAACGACAGCCTAGATTCAGACGATAAGTTTACCTTGTTGAGCAATACCACCAACTTCGTGAACATAGCGCAAAGTGGCCTGATTGGTAACGATGGCCCAGACGCAAACAAGGCCGGTCGCCCGATTTATCACAGCGAACAGCACGACTATGTTTTAGCCGATGGCCAAGACACCTTAAGTGTGCCGCTGACCTTTACCAATGATAATGGCGTGGTGTTCACCAAAGTCTTTACCTTAACCCGTGATAGCCACGTGGTTAACGTTAGCTACAACATTGATAACCAAAGCGCCGCACCAGTAGTCACTCAGCTTTACGGCCAATTGAAGCAAAGCCAAGTCAACCCGAATGAAGAAGGCGGCAACATGCTGATGGCCTCTGCCTATCGCGGCCCGGCCTACTCCAGCAGCGAAACCCGCTACACCAAGTACGATTTCAAGAAGGTACGCGAAGCCAACCTGAACCTAACCACGGCTAATGGCTGGGTTGGCATGTTGCAGCACTACTTTGTGTCGGCGTGGATTGCACCGTTAGAAGACGGCAATCAGATCTACAGCCGTAACTTGAACAACCAAGGCCAAGCCATTATCGGCTTTAAAGCTCAGCCCACTACCGTGGCCGCAGGCAGTACTCAAACTGTCTCTGCCGATCTTTGGTTAGGCCCTAAGCTGCAAAATAAAATGGCCGCCGCCGCCGATAACCTCGACTTAACCGTCGACTATGGTTGGTTGTGGTTTATTGCTCAGCCGCTGTTTAAATTACTGCACTTTTTACAAAGCTTCGCCATTAACTGGGGTCTGGCCATTATCCTGACCACCTTCGTGGTGCGCGGTGTTATGTATCCGCTGACTAAAGCTCAGTACACCTCCATGGCTAAGATGCGCATGCTGCAGCCTAAACTAGCTGCCCTAAAAGAGCGCTTTGGTGATGATCGCCAAAAGATGTCGCAAGGCATGATGGAGCTGTATAAGAAAGAAAAAGTAAACCCGCTGGGCGGCTGTTTACCGATTGTGGTACAGATGCCGATTTTCATCTCCCTGTACTGGGTGTTGATGGAATCTGTTGAATTGCGCCATGCGCCTTTCATGCTGTGGATTGATGACTTGTCGGTTCGTGACCCTTACTTTGTGTTGCCAATTCTGATGGGTATCAGCATGTTCTTAATTCAGAAGATGAGCCCCACTACGGTAACGGATCCCATGCAGCAGAAGGTGATGCAGTTTATGCCGATCATCTTTACCTTCTTCTTCTTGTGGTTCCCTGCGGGCTTAACCTTGTACTGGTTGGTGAGTAACGTAGTGACCATTGCTCAGCAGTGGTATATCTTCCGCCAGCTTGAGAAGAAAGGCCTGCACGGTAGTAAAGCTGCCTCCTAAGGCTGTTTGCTAGCCGCTAGCACCAGAAATCAATACACTAAAGGCGACCCTAGGGTCGCCTTTTTATTGCCAATCGCCTTGTATGTGTAGTGGAGTAACAACAGATGTCATTTGATACCATAGTGGCGCAAGCCACCGCCCCCGGCCGTGGCGGTGTGGGCATAATAAGGGTCTCTGGCCCACAAGCCGAAGCGGTGGCCCAGGCGGTGCTCGGCAAAGTGCCCAAGGTGCGTTATGCAGACTATCTGCCTTTTAAAGATGCCCAAGGCCAAGTGCTAGACCAAGGCATAGCGCTGTTATTTAAAGGCCCCAACAGCTTTACCGGTGAAGACGTACTTGAGCTGCAAGGCCACGGCGGCCCAGTAGTGCTCGATATGCTGATTAAGCGTATTTTGGAGTTGCCAAATCTGCGCCCAGCCAAAGCCGGTGAGTTTAGTGAGCGGGCCTTTCTGAATGACAAATTAGACTTAGCCCAAGCCGAGGCTATCGCGGATCTTATTGAAGCCTCCAGCGAGCAAGCCGCCCGCTCAGCGCTGCACTCCTTGCAGGGTGAATTTTCCAACCATGTGCATGACTTAGTCGAAGCACTCACTCACCTGCGCATTTTTGTGGAAGCGGCGATTGATTTTCCTGAAGAGGAAGTGGACTTTCTCTCGGACGGCAAAATTGCCGGCGGCTTATACGCCATTATCGACCGCTTAACTGAAGTACAACGCCAAGCACGCCAAGGCGCCATCATGCGCGAAGGCATGAAGGTAGTGATTGCCGGCAGGCCTAACGCCGGTAAGTCCAGCCTGCTCAATGCCTTGGCTGGCAAAGAGTCCGCCATCGTCACCGACATCGCCGGTACCACCCGAGACGTGCTGCGCGAGTTTATTCACCTAGACGGCATGCCGCTGCACATTATTGACACCGCCGGTTTGCGAGACGCCACCGATGCGGTAGAGCGTATCGGCATCGAGCGCGCTTGGGCTGAAATCGAACAGGCAGATCGCATCCTGTTTATGGTGGATGGCACTACTACCGATGCCCTGCACCCCAAAGATATTTGGCCAGATTTTATCGACCGCTTACCCGCACACATTGGTCTGACCGTAGTGCGCAATAAAGCCGACTTAAGTGGTGAAGCCCTTGATGTGGTCAGTGACGGTGAGCATGCGGTGTATCCCATTTCTGCCACTACTGGCCAAGGTGTAGAAGCCCTGAAAATACACCTAAAAGACTGCATGGGCTTTCAGGGCGGTACCGAGGGCAGCTTCAGCGCCCGCCGTCGTCACTTAGACGCCTTGCATAATGCCGACCAACACCTGTTAATGGCTAAAGAACAACTCGAAGTCTACAAAGCCGGTGAGCTCGTCGCCGAAGAGCTACGCCTAGCCCAAGAAGAGCTTAGCCAGATCACCGGCGAATTTACTTCCGACGACTTGCTAGGCAAGATCTTCAGCTCGTTCTGTATCGGGAAATAAGACCGACATTGCCGCTAGCATTCTCAATCATGAGCCGAATAAACGCTATATTCGGCTCATTTTTTGCTTTAAAAGCGAGCGCTTATCGTCGACATGGGTATGGCAGCAGCCCGAACACGGCAATAGTGACAGAACAGGCTCTATGGGTTTCGGGTGAGTGTGCCGAGATCGGGGTCGAACTGCATCTGTTTGAGGCGGTCGACAAACCACATGAGTCCCTTCCCTGTATCGCCGCGATGCCAGGCTACCGAGATTTCTACTGGGGGTCGCGGTGCATCCACTGTTAACAGCTCCAATCTCCCTTCAGCCAGCTCCTGCCTAATCCGGTGAAGCGGCAAATAGCCGACGCCCAGCCCTTTGCACTGCGCCTCTATTTTGTGCCCTATGGTCGGCACGATAATGCGGCTGCGCCCATCCAGCAAGCCGGAGGAGCGTACGGGTAAACGCCGTGAGCTGTCGGCCACTATCACGGTCGGATAATCCTGTATCGCACTCGCCGGCAGCGGCATTGGCAGTTTAGCCAGCGGATGACCGGTGGCCACCGCGAACTCAAAGTCCACTTTTCCCAGGGAGTGAAGGGCGAATCCCGTAGCAGGGGGTGCCCCCTCAGCCCCAATCACCAAGTCACAACGATCATCACTCAGCGCGTCCCAGCTGCCGCCGAGCACTTCTTCATTCAGTCGTATCTCGGTCTTGGGCTGCACGCGCAGGAAGGCTTCAATCAGCTCATATACAGGGTCGCAGCTCAGTACGCTGTCAATGCAGATCCTAAGCTCTGCTTCCCAACCGTCCGCCGCCTGGCGGGCCAGTGCCGTCAATTCTTCGGATGCCTTGAGAATTTGCCTGCCCTGCTCCAGTACCAGACGCCCCGTGGCGGTCAGCTCAGCTTTACGCCGGCTGCGGTCAAATAACGCGACCCCAAGATCCTCTTCCAGCTTGTTGATGGTATAGGAGATGGCGGACGGAACACGGTGCAACTCTTCGGCGGCGGCGGCAAAGCTTTGGCGGCGTTCTATGGCGTCGAGTGTCTGAAGTGCATCCAGAGTGATAAGCGAAATCATAGTTCAGTTTTCCTGATGATAAAGGTCAATTTGTTCCGTTATTAATTGCCAACCCTTTTAAATATAGTATCTACATCGAACAGCAATATTGATGCTAAATGGAGATATTCACATGAACAAAGAATTGATAAAGCGCGTACTTGTAACCGACAACAGCCTCACCAGCCTAGCACTTCGTGTTCCGGCCGGCGTCATGTTCGTCGCCCATGGCGCTCAAAAGCTGTTCGGCAGCTTTGGCGGCTACGGTCTGGAAGGCACCGGCCAGTGGATGGCTTCCATTGGCCTGGAGCCTGGTTACCTGATGGCGCTGGCGGCGGGTAGTGCCGAGTTCTTCGGTGGTCTCGCCCTACTCATTGGACTACTGACCCGGCCCGCGGCCTTCATGCTGGCAGTCACCATGCTCGTCGCCATCATCACGGTTCACCTTCCCAATGGACTCTTCATGAGTAACAACGGCTATGAATTCGGCCTCGCTCTGCTCAGCATCTCGGTGGCATTGATGTTTAACGGGGGCGGAAAGTGGTCGCTGGATAGCAAGTTGAGTGACATGGCGAGTAAAGACAGTGCTAAGCCAGGCCGCTCGTCATAACCGAGCTCCGGCGCATAACGCCATCGCTCACTTGATACCTATTATGCACAGCACAGGCACGCCAGGGGAGAAAGCTCCCCTGGCCAACATATTCAAATACAAACGGAGGCACCAACATGGGCTTACTTGTAGAAGGTCAGTGGGTTGACCAATGGTATGACACGGACTCTAACGGCGGTAAATTCGCGCGTAGTGAGTCGCAATTTCGCAACTGGATCACTGCCGACGGTAGTGCCGGCCCTACCGGTGAAGCTGGGTTCAAGGCCGAAGCCGGACGCTACCATTTATACGTTTCACTAGCCTGTCCTTGGGCACACAGAACGCTGATCTTTCGTAAACTGAAAGGACTGGAGTCGATGATTTCAGTGTCAGTGGTCAACCCGCTAATGGTTGAACATGGTTGGACTTTTGAAGAAGGCGAAGGTGTTATCGCAGACCCCCTCTTCCAGGCACAGTACATGCACCAGATTTATACCGCCGCGGACCCTGAGTACACTGGGCGCGTAACGATTCCGGTACTCTGGGATAAACAGCAAAATCGGTTTGTCAGCAACGAATCTTCCGAGATTATCCGCATGCTGAACTCGGCTTTCGACGGCATTGGTGCCAAAGCTGGCGATTATTATCCAGAGGCGCTGCGCACGCAAATTGACAGCATTAACGAGCAGATTTACCACAACGTAAACAATGGTGTCTATAAAGCGGGGTTTGCTACCACTCAGCACGCCTACGAAGAGGCGGTATTTCCTTTGTTTGCGACCTTGGATGAGTTGGATCAGCGCTTGTCGAAGAACCGCTACTTGCTCGGCGATAAAATCACCGAGGCAGATTGGCGTTTATTTACCACGCTGATCCGTTTTGATGCTGTGTATCACGGGCATTTTAAGTGCAACCTGAAGCAGATCGAAGATTATCCGCATCTGGCAGGTTATGTACGCGAGCTGTACCAGTGGTCAGGTGTCGCCGAGACAGTCAATATGAAACATATCAAAGAGCACTATTACCGCAGTCACGCCACCATCAACCCAACGGGTGTGGTGCCGGCGGGCCCAGCATTAAACCTCGATGGTCCACACGGCCGCGAGTGAATGATGCTGCGTCAACTCGATTGACCTGTAGATTCATCCGCAGCTCAATCGGCGCATACCCACCATTGATTGAGGTCTCTTATGCAAGCGTTACAGTTTTCAGCAACCGGCTCTTTGGACTCACTACAATTACGCGAGCTACCAACACCCGAGCCTGCAGCCGATGAGGTGTTGGTTGAGGTGCGGGCAACGGGCATTAACCCGAGTGATATCAAGAACCTGCTGGGGTTGTTTCCTTACACCAGCACGCCGCGAATTCCCGGCCGAGACTTTGCCGGTGTGGTAATCAGTGGGCCACCAGAGCTAAAGGGTAAGGCGGTTTGGGGCGGCACCGGTAAGGGTTTTGGTTTTTATCATGATGGCTGCCATGCTCAATATGTGGTGGTGCCGGCCAACGCCGTCGCCCTGTTACCTGAGTCACTGAGCTTTGCTCAAGCAGCGACGTGCGGAGTGCCATTTATCACCGCTTGGGATGCACTTGAGCGCAGTCAGGTTCAGGCTGGCACCCGCTTTTTAATCATCGGTGGCGGTGCGGTAGCTCAAGCTGCGCATGCGCTGGCTAAAGCAAGAGGTGCCGAGGTGGTATTGGCTGCGCGCCGTGCTGAAGCGGTGCAAGAGCTGCAAGCCCAAGGCATAAGTGCTTTCCAGTTAACTGAAGAGGCGCGGCTACCAGAACAAGCGCTGGAACACTTTCAACAACAGGCACCAGAAGTGATTTTCGATACCACCGGCTTCTGGTTAGCGGCGGCAATAAACAGCCTTGATACCTTTGGCCGCGTCGCGATTATTGCGGCACCAAAGGATGGCTTAATCAGTCTGTCACCCTTAGATTTATACCGCCGTGGCGGCTCGATTATCGGCGTTAACTCGTTGTTATACAGCCTAGAAGATTGCGCGCAAATACTGACGCAAATTGGCGCTGCATTTGACGCAGGCTTACCAGCTCCAAGTGAGTTTATCGAGTTACCACTGTCTGAGGCCGTTGCCGCATATCACCAGGTTAGCAAAGGCGGTTCAGAAAAAATGGTGTTGATCCCATAACCAAGCAGATTTTGGCAGCAAAAAACCATATCAAAGAGGAGGTTCTGCAATGATCGAACTACGACCTTATCAAGAGCTAGGCGGCGCCCACCATGGCTGGCTGGACACCCGTCACCACTTTTCCTTTGCCGAATATTACGATCCCGAGCGCATGCACTGGGGGGATCTCAGGGTCTGGAATGACGACACTATCGCTGCACATTCGGGCTTTCCGCGCCACCCACACCGGGATATGGAAATCATCACCTATGTGCGCAAAGGCGCCATTACTCACAAGGATAGCCTCGGTAATAGCGGCCGCACTGAAGCAGGCGACGTACAGGTGATGAGCGCCGGAACGGGCATTGCCCATAGCGAGATGAATGAAGAGGACGAGACGACGCAGATCTTCCAGATCTGGATTATGCCCAATGAAAAAGGCCTGCCGCCGACTTGGGGTACCAAGCCCTTTCCCAAGGGCGAGCGCAGCGGATCTTTTTTCACCCTCGCCAGTGGTCTGCCCGATGATACGGAGGCGCTACCGATCCGTGCCAATGCGCGTATGGTCGCCGCTACTCTAAAGGCCGGGCAAGCTACCGAATATCATATCGCTGCCGGCCGTAAGGTGTATCTGGTTCCTGCCAGCGGTCAAATCGAAGTTAATGGCGTACTGGCTACTGCTGGTGATGGCGTGGCGATTAGCGATGAGCGTCTGCTGCAGGTCAGTGCTCAGCAAGACAGTGAAATAGTGCTGGTGGACGTGGCATAAGCCAGAAGCCCGGCTTGTTGGTTCCCAGATATGGCATTACATTGAGGAGGCGTATTCCCGTCTCCCCGGACGCTGAATGGAGATTTCCCGATGGGATTACTTGGTGAGCTGATCGCCCGCATAACAAGAAGTACAGACACAAATCACACCACACCTAAAGAGGATATAAAAATGACTAAAGTTCTGATTATTTATTACTCCATGTACGGCCACATAGAGACGATGGCGCATGCAGTCGCCGAAGGCGCTCGTGGTGTTGCTGGAGTCGAGGTCACGGTGAAGCGTGTACCGGAAACCATGAATGCCGAAGCGTTCACAGCTGCCGGCGGCAAGACCGCTCAAGATGCGCCCGTCGCCACGCCGGCGGAGCTGGCGGAATACGATGCCATCATAGTGGGCACGCCCACTCGTTTCGGCAACATGTCCGGCCAGATGCGCAATTTCTTCGACCAAACCGGTGGCCTATGGGCCAACGGCGCTCTGGCCGGTAAAGTAGCCAGCGTGTTCACTTCGACCGGTACCGGTGGTGGGCAAGAAATGACCATCACTTCCACTTGGACCACGCTGGCGCACCACGGCATGATCATCGTCCCCATCGGTTATACCACGCCAGAGCTGTTTGATGTCACCCAAGTAGGTGGCGGCACACCTTATGGCGCCTCGACCATTGCTGGCGGTGATGGCTCTCGACAGCCCGACCCGCGTGAGTTGAGTATCGCTCGCCACCAAGGTGAACATGTTGCTCAAATTGCAGCCAAGCTTAAGGGCTAGGATCTGTTGACCTTCCGCGGTTAAATTTTGTTCGAGATAAACGCGTTTAACCGAACCCGAAGGGCAGCGCTTGTGGAGGCTTTCTACTGCGTTATCGCCTATTGATGGAGAAAAGGCAGCAAGGCAGATTTGCTACAAACAGGATGCATCGAAAAGTTGTCAGGCGGAGGCAGCAGCACCCATTACCAAATTAAACGGTAATCGTTGCTATATTGACTTAACCAGACAAGATTTTGCGAACCTTTAATCGGGTACGGCGACTGATGGGTAAGTTACCCGCCAAGATATCAGGAGGATGTGGATATCCAAACGAGTGATGCACTCAAAGCGATAGACGCTAGGCTGACAGAGCTGGAACGGGAAAAGGCGACCTTGCTTGCCCGCAAGCAAATACTGCTTCAAGCAGGAGCGAGCATTATTAGTCCACAGCTGACTCCGAACCAAAAGGTTGCGCTTTTTCAGCAGCTATTTAAAGGTCGCACCGATGTCCACTCTATACGCTGGGAGGGTGCGAGTGGCCGTTCGGGGTATGCCGTGGCTTGTGAGAACGAGTGGGCACCAGGTATCTGTCAGAAACCTAAAATTAAATGTGGCGATTGCGCTCACCGCAAGTTCAAGCCTCTGGATAACAGCGTACTATATGCCCATTTGTCGGGAAAACTGGTGGCCGGTTTATATCCACTACTGCCGGATAATCACTGCCACTTGTTAGCGGTCGACTTTGACAAGGCTGATTGGGCTGCAGACGTAAAAGCGTTAGCTCAAGCCTGCCGCCAAGAAGAGTTTTCCTATGCTCTGGAGATCTCCCGCTCGGGAGCCGGTGCTCATTTATGGATACTCTTCTCAGAGCCGGTTCCCGCTTGGTCAGCCAGAGCCTTTGGCTTCAAGCTGCTCGATAAGGCGATGGAGTTGCACCCTGGCTTATCATTCGATTCATATGACCGATTGTTTCCCAACCAAGATATTATGCCACAAGGTGGTTTTGGTAATTTGATCGCCCTACCTTTGCAACATGAAGCCCGATCCCGAGGATGCAGTGTTTTTGTGGATGATGATCTACAGCCCTACTCAGACCAATGGGCATTTCTCAGCGAGTTAAAGCGAGTCTGTGCCTCCCGTCTTCGAGTCTGGGTCGGCGAGCCTCCTGAAACCTCATCAACAGACGATACGACAGCCCCTTGGGAGCAAGCTCTTAAGGCGGATTCAGGTCTATTAACGGGGTGCCCTGAGCAATTGACGGTGACACTGGCAAACCATATTTACATCAAACTGGCTGATCTCCCCGGGCCTTTGGCTGTACGAATAAAACGCTTGGCGAGTTTTGCTAATCCGGTATTTTTCAAAACCCAGGCGCTGCGTTTTTCTACCCATGGCATCCCCCGCTACATCTCTTGCGCACGCATCGATCAAGGTTATCTGTCTGTGCCGCGGGGTTGCCTAGACGAGGTGCGTACGCTGCTGCTCGAGCAAAATATTCAGGTTGAATTAGCAGATCGCAGAGTCTCAGGCACAAGATTAGAAGAGCTCAAACTACGAGTTGAGTTACGAGACAGCCAACTCGCTGCCGTCAATGCGCTCATCGAGTACGATACCGGCATTCTGCACGCCCCCACTGCATTCGGTAAAACGGTCACCGCCATCGGGGTTATCGCCAGCCGAAAAGTAAATACCCTGATCCTGACTCACAGCCGACAATTACTGGACCAGTGGCAGGAACGGCTGGCGTCTTTTCTGGACGGCGCCACCATAGGCGTATTCGGTGGCGGCAAGAAGAAAGCGTCCGGCCAGATTGATGTGGCAACCTACCAAAGTCTGATCAACAAGAAAGATAACACCATTGCCGAATTCGTCCGCCATTATGGCCAGATTATTATCGACGAGTGCCACCATATTTCGGCACCGCGATACGAGATGCTGCTCAACGAAATCAGCGCCAAGTATATGCTTGGGCTGACGGCGACCCCAGACCGCCAAGATGGTCATCAAAAAATCATGTTTATGGTCGCGGGTCCCGTTCGTTATAAAGTTAAGGCTGAACATAGTACTCACTTTACGCAGCGCGTGATTGTACGTAATAGACACGAAGCACCGCCTACTGAGTGGCTCACACCTGAAGAACGCCCGCATATCGCCACCGTTTATCAATGGCTTGTCGAAAACAGAATTCGTAATGCGGAAATTACTCATGATGTGGCGGCCTGTGTGAAACAAGGTGCACACTGTCTACTGCTGACCGAACGCCGCGAGCATGCAGAAATCCTCGCTAACCTATTATCAGATTCAGGCATCAGCACTGCAGTCTTTCGAGGCGGCATGGGCGTTAAAGAGCGTAGCAAGGTGGAAGCTAAGCTTCACGATGCACAGGTGGTAGTGGCAACAGGTAAATACATTGGCGAGGGGTTTGATTTACCCCGACTGGATACGCTGTTCCTGGCCTTACCCATCGCTTGGAAAGGGACGTTAGCGCAATACGTTGGCCGGATACATCGCGAGGCAGATGGCAAACAGCAAGTAACGGTGTACGACTACGTAGACATGGGTCTTCCTATGCTGCAGCGGATGTTTAACAAGCGCGAAAAGGGTTATAAGACGATGGGCTATCAGTTTGCTTCGTCGGAACAAATCGCCCTGCTTTAACAAAATTCATTTTAGAATCATTGGTCAATAGGCGAGGCTTGAACTAGATGACAAGCCACTGTGATATAGCTCTCAATCACGATTTAAAGCACTTTCCCCCGCACGACCCGACAAAGCAATATCTATATGATATTAAAGATAAATTTATTCATTACCCATTACAGGAATAGCAGCATGTCAGCATTTGGTACCGTATTTTCCCCTGAAATGAGCCTAGCCCGTTACGAGCAAGGCCAGTGGAGCACCACGCAAATAGTGAACAGCGATAGCATTAGTTTGCACCCAGGTGCTCATGTGCTGCATTACTCCAGCACCTGTTTTGAGGGTTTAAAGGCCTTTAAGCACCAAGATGGTTCAATCAATATCTTTCGCATGGAGCAGAATATTGCCCGCTTGATCCAAAGCAGCGAGTTATTATCCTTACCGGCCGTCAATGCCAAACAGCTCAAGCAGATGATTATTGATATCGTTAAGCGATACGCTGCAGACGTGCCTCAGCCTCCTGGGTCTATGTATATTCGCCCTACTCATATAGGTACCGAAGCCTCGATTGGCAAAGCCGCAGCACCGAGTAGTACGTCACTGCTGTATGTGTTGCTGTCGCCAGTGGGTGATTACTTTGCCAGCGGCAGCAAGCCATTACGCTTGTTACTGGCCGACGAAACCCGCTGTGCCTCACACATGGGGATGGTAAAGAGTGGCGGCAACTATGCCAGTGCCTTACAGCCCATCTTAAAAGCTCGCCAATCAGTGCAGGCCGATCAAGTATTATTCTGCCCAGGTGGCGATGTGCAAGAAACGGGTGCGGCTAACTTTTTACTAATCGACGGCAACGAGATCATTACTAAATCCCTCGATAGCTCGTTTTTACACGGCATTACGCGTCATTCTATTCTGACCTTGGCTCGCGATCGCGGTATGACAGTCTCGGAGCGGGCGTTAAGCGTGGATGAGTTACTAGAACGCGCACAAAAGCCCGGTGCAGAAGCTGCACTGTCTGGCACCGCTGCAGTATTAACCTCAGTTGGCACCTTAATCCACGATGGTAAAGAATATACCGTAGGTGACGGTGAAGCTGGCCCCACCACCAATGTCCTGCGCCAAGCGTTAAATGATATTCAGTGGGGCAAAGCGGCCGATGCTCACAGTTGGTTAACTAAAGTCTGTTAATCAACACATATTATGAGCCGAATAAACACCTTGTTCGGCTCCTTCTGCACTTTAAAAACGAAAGTTTTCCTGATTAGCCACAAAGCTCAGCCATATTTCAGAGAACTAAATTATAATAAATTCAATAAGTTACAGCAAGCTCCCGCCTATTCGGTAAAGAATATGAGGCTCAGTTTGATATTTTGACCTTGTAGGGGCCCGTCTCTTCGGCGAAGAGGACTTCGGCCCGGTTGGGTTTTTGGTTTAAATCTAAACCTCAGTAACAGCCAGCAGAGCTGGCCTGCCGAATAAATTAGGCAGCTACAAAGAACAAACCGAAACAGGGTGCATTATGGCTGAGGTTCATAAGTAATCAGGAAAGTTTTTGACACTGACTTCAAGCTACAAGCGGATCTCCAAATAAGCCAAGGTCAGCAAAGCTAGCGCTACTCAGAACTTAATCAGCCTACTACCGCGAACTCACAATCCACTTTTCCTAGAGCATGAAGAGCAAAGCCTGACACTGCGCAAAGCTGTTATTGCAAACCTCGGTTCAGTGCATGGAAATAAACACATCTCTCTAACTGCTACTGGTTAAGCGTTGCGTAATTTCTGACGCCACAACGCCACGGTAACTCATCGACTCCTATGAGCTTAATTAGCCCGTGAGTAACCGCACCTTGAATTTAACAGGATAACCATGTAAGATATTGATTATATTAATTATTTTCAATAAATGAGGTTTTAATACTAGGAGAGCATTATCACTATTAATCAAGGTGATCGTATTTACCATCCCGGTTATGGTATCGGTATCGTTAAATCCATTCGTAAAAAAAGTTTTTCTGGCGAAAACAAAGCCACATTCTTCAAACTCTATTTCAAACGTAATGGCCTCACTTGGCTGGTGCGCGCTAACGATATGCCGAACAACATTCGTAGTGTTATGAGTGCTGGGGAAGCAAAAAAAATTATTCAACATTTAACCAGCTGGCAAGGCAAGCTCAGTGAGCAATGGAAAGTTCGTGCAACGGCTAATCAGGCGGCTATCGATAAAGGTGATCCATTAGGCTACGCCGAAGTCGTAAAAGGGCTGAGCGTGATGCAAGAACAGCTCCCCCTGAGCGCAACTGACCGCAAGCATTTAAACCATAGCATTGATTTTCTGTGTGATGAACTGGCCGATGCTTTGGGTAAGCCTCACGAAATAGTACGCCAACTTATTGAAAATGCTAGACTTTCACAACCCACGGCAATCCACTCCCCCCTTCAATAAGATCTCACATTGCTAAATACGGTCCGCTGAATTGATGGAAGCGTTAGACTATTCACTGATCTTGGATTATTACCACAGTGAGGTTTTAACTCGGCGCTTCGGTGGCCAATCAGCCTAGATTGTGAGCCCCAATATAACATTCCCGACTTTTCCCCAGCATCGTCGCCGAAAGATGACTAGCACTGGGCATTTACGCCAATCCATGACGGACGTGCAGCGGATCAGAATGAACGTCTGCTGATCTTAAATTATCTTGATAACCTGAAAATTCTCAGTGAAAAAACATGGTCTAACTTACTTGTTCCCTTATGCCGCAGAGCCGTTATCCGTCTGCTAAAAAATTTTTGCTACCGCCAAAACAGCGAATAATTTATAATTTCTGCCCCTAAAAACATCAAGAATTCTACATGCTAAAAAAAATTGAGCAGTCCTTGGAAAACACTATTTTTAGCAGCCGCTGGATGCTGGCTCCTTTTTACCTCGGTTTAGTGCTGGGTATAGTGTTGTTGTTTATCAAGTTTACCCAAGAGCTCTGGCACATGACCACTCATGTTTTTAGCGCCTCGGAAGCCGATGTTATCGTAGGGATACTGGCACTGGTCGATATGTCGTTAGTGGCCAGTTTACTGCTCATTATTATCTTCAGCGGCTACGAAATTTTCGTCTCAAAGATTGATACCGGTGATAACACCGACCGCCCTGATTGGATGGGAAAAATCGACTTTTCTGGTCTCAAACTAAAAGTGATTGGTGCCATAGTCGCCATTTCTGCGATTGATCTTTTAAAGTCGTTTATGGATATACCTCGTGAGATGAGTGAGGCTGATGCCGCTAGCCTGATGTGGAAAGTCATCATTCACATGACCTTCGTGGTGTCCGGCGTACTCTTTGCCGTTATGGACAAAGTTGCCGGCGACACTAAAAAACACTAGTACCGTTTCAACGCTCAGCATCGGCACTGCATACCCACAACCAAGGGCTGCGCTCTTGGTTGTTGTAAGCCATCAGCTCATTAATAGTCCTCCTGCAAACAGTGTTCTTCGCGGATTATCCGTCGCGTAAATACCTAAAAACAACTAGACGACTGGTCTAATAATATATAAAGTGCCTTCCATGAACACAAAACATCAAGATACTCGCCAACACTTACTCGATACCGGTCGCGAAATTCTCGCCGCCCGAGGCTTTAGTTCGGTTGGCCTAAGCGCACTGTTACAGCAGGCTGGTGTGCCTAAGGGCTCCTTTTACCATTACTTTAAGTCGAAGGAACAGTTTGGTCAGGCGCTGCTGGAAGATTACTTCCAATTTTATCTGACTGAGCTCGATCTGTTATTCAGCAAGCCCAGCTTGAGTAGCCAGCAGCAGCTAATGAGCTACTGGGAAGAGTGGCAACGCCGCTATTGTGGCCCAGACAGTCGCAGCGACTGCCTGGTGGTTAAGCTAAGTGCCGAAGTAGCGGACTTATCGGAGCCAATGCGGCTCACGCTAAAGGCTGGCACTAACAAGGTTATTGAGCGCATTACTCGCTGTATTGAAGCAGGGGTTAGTGAAGGCTCTTTACACTGTACCCAGCCGGATTTTTTGGCCACTAGCTTGTATCAGTTGTGGCTGGGCGCCAGCCTGCTGACTAAACTGCACCGTGATGAGCAACATATGAACTTGGCCATGAACATGACATGCCAGCTACTCAACACTAAGTAATTTTATTGCGATAAGCTCGCCAATGGTGCGAGCTTTTTTACCTCACTCAACTAGACGACCGGTCTAATTTAAACTCTCAACTTTGTAGGATAATTTATGCAAGACTTTAGCTTTTACAACCCCACCCGCATTGAATTTGGTGCTGGAAAAATTGCGAACCTAGACCAACTAGTACCGGTCAAGGCCCGAGTACTGGTGTTATTTGGTGGCGAAAGTGCGCGTCGTACTGGCACCTTGGATGAGGTCACCGCCGCCTTGGGAGATCGCGAAGTACAGCTGTTTGGTGGCATAGAGCCTAACCCCAGCTTCGAAACCTTGATGGAAGCCGTGCAGATGGTACGCGAGCAAAACATTGAATTCTTACTCGCCGTGGGTGGGGGGTCAGTGATCGATGGCACCAAATTTGTGGCGGCAGCCGCACTGTATGAAGGTGATGCTTGGGATATTTTGCTACAAGGCGGCCAGAACATTACCCGCGCCCTGCCCTTTGGCTCGGTATTAACGCTGCCGGCTACCGGCTCAGAAATGAATAAAGGCTCGGTTATTACCCGCAAATCACTGGCCGCTAAACTGCCCTTTATGAGCGAGCATGTGTATCCGGTGTTTTCAGTTCTGGATCCGGTCAAGACCTACACCCTGCCCACCCGCCAAATTGCCAATGGCGTGGTCGATGCCTTTATGCACGTGATGGAGCAGTACCTAACTTATCCCGCGAACGCGCCGGTGCAAGATAGATTTGCCGAAGGTTTACTGCAAACCTTAATTGAAATTGGCCCTAAAGCCTTAGCCAATCCAGAAGACTACCAAACCCGTGCCAGCTTAATGTGGACCGCCACCTTAGCGCTTAATGGCTTAATTGGCGCCGGTGTACCCCAAGACTGGGCCACTCATATGCTGGGTCATGAGCTCACCGCCTTGCACGGCTTGGATCACGCCCAAACCTTGGCCATTATTTTGCCGGAGATGCTGCGCCAGCGTAAAGCCACCAAGCTTGGCAAGTTGGTGCAATACGCAGAGCGCGTGTGGCATATCCGAGACGGCAGCGACGATGAAAAAGCCGAGGCCGCCATTGAGCATACCCGTAACTTCTTCGAGTCCGTAGGCGTAAAAACCCGCCTAAGCGACTATGAGCTGGGTGCCGAGCATATCGACGCCATCATCAATAGCTTAGAAGCCCACGGCATGGTGGCGTTAGGCGAGCACGGTGATGTGACGCCAGAGCATTGTCGCCAAATCCTATTAGCCAGCCTGTAATTTGCCTTGTAATCAACTAAGAGCGAAGGAGTAATTATGAAACAGACTCAGCACACCAATCGTCAGCTCACCTTGGCCTCGCGACCAATCGGTGCGCCCACGGTCAATGACTTTGCACTACAAGAAACGGCTATCCCTGAGCCCAAACAAGGCGAAGTACTGCTGCGCACGGTGTTTTTAAGTTTGGATCCTTATATGCGTGGTCGCATGAGCGATGCCAAGTCCTATGCGGATCCGGTGGCCATTGGTGAACCCATGGTCGGCGGTACCGTGAGCCGAGTGCACGAAAGTCTGCATCCAGATTTTAAGGTCGGTGACTGGGTACTCAGCTACAGCGGCTGGCAAGATTATGCGCTGTCTAATGGTGAGGGCTTAATTAAGCTGGACCCAACTCAAGTGCCGCCTTCCTATGCTTTGGGTGTACTGGGCATGCCGGGCTTTACCGCTTATATGGGCCTGCTGGATATTGGTAAACCACAACATGGTGAAACCATAGTGGTGGCCGCCGCAACCGGCGCCGTGGGATCCATGGTGGCACAAATCGGCAAACTGAAAGGGTGCCGTGTGGTGGCCATTGCCGGTGGCACTGAGAAATGCGCTTATGCACTCGATAAGCTGGGCGTAGATTTTTGTATCGATCATAAGGCTGAAGATTTTGCCGAGCAACTGGCGAAGGCTTGCCCCAAGGGCATTGATGTTTACTACGAGAACGTCGGCGGCAAGGTGCTGGATGCGGTGCTGCCACTACTGAATACCGGCGCCCGTATTCCTGTGTGCGGCCTGATTTCTCAATATAACGCCACCGCCTTGCCAGATGGCCCAGATCGCTTAGGCCAACTGATGGGCACTATTCTCGTAAAGCGCATGACGGTGAAGGGTTTTATTATCTTCGATGATTACGCCCATCGTTATAATGAGTTTGCTCAAGACATGAGCCAGTGGCTACATGAGGGCAAAATTCATTATCGTGAGCAAATAGTGGATGAGCTAGACCAAGCACCACAGGCCTTTATCGGTCTGCTACAAGGTGAAAACTTTGGCAAGCTGGTAGTGCGCGTCGGCGACGACGCATTGGCGTAAATACTAAACGGGTGGCAGCTAAGGCTGCCCCTGTAACAACAGACTCACCACTCCCGCTATTGATCCGTCATAAATACCTGCCGCACCGTATCTGAAGATAACTCCCCTCCACCGACTGCTCCATAATGATTCATGCGACTCCGTCGCAACTCCACGATAAAAACATTGACCCTGCTGAGTTATTGAACGATGTTAGTCAATCTGACCGAGTTTCAATAAGGTCCGCGCTAGCACTTGCCGGTGCTTACATTTAGGAGTTCACGGATGAACACTGCCCTCTCAAGGCCCTCTCAGGGCAAAATAAACAGCGCCCTACTTGCGCCTATTTTCACCCTATTGTTGCTGGTTTCTGGGCCAATACTGGCAGCAGATAAACCCGCTACCTTAACCTTCCTAACCTGGGGGGATTATATCGACGAACAGGTAGTCGCGGATTTTGAAACCGAATATAACGCCCACGTTAAATTCGCCTATTACGAGTCGGATGCCGCCCGCGACGAAATTCTCACCACCTCTAACGCCGATGGGTTTGATCTGATTCTGGTCGACTCAGTAACCAAGCTTTTCCATCATCAATTAGCTTGGATCACCGAGTTCGACGCCCAGCAAGCACCGAACATCTCTCAGGCTAAGCTGCCCACGCTGTCCGGACTCGAAACCCGAGACAATCTTTGTGTCCCCTATGCTTGGGGCACCACTGGCATTGCTTATCGCACTGACCTAGTCTCCGTGCCCATCACCCGTTGGCAACAGCTTTATGAGCCCGCCCCCGAGCTTAAAGGTCGGATTTTAATGTCAGATATGGGAGAGGAAGTCATTGGCATGGCGCTCAAAACTCTGGGCTATTCCATGAATAGCGAGCATCCTCAACAGTTGGAGCAAGCCCGCCAGCTATTACTGGCCCAAGCGCCGGCGGTAGCTGGGTACTCACCGGTGGCGGTCGAGGCCGAAAAATCCAAGCTAGTGAGCGGTGAAGTCAGTGCCATTCTCACCTACAGCGGCGACGCCCTTATGCTCAAGGAGGCCGAGCCCCGCATCGAATATGTGCTGCCAGAAGAAGGCGGTGTGGTCTGGGCGGATTTTATCTGCTTGGCCGCCAAGGCGAGCAATCCAACGTTGGCACATCACTTCGTGGACTTCATCAATAGGCCTGAGCAAGCGGCAAAAAATGCGCTTTATCTTAACAATGCCACGCCTAACCAAGCGGCAGAAGCCTTGCTACCCCCCGAATTTTTGAATGATCCACAGATTTATCCGGATAAAGCCAAACTGGCTAAATCCGAAACCCATCAGATTCTGTCACCTCGGCTTATCAAGCAGCACAAAAGAATAATGCGGGATATTAGCCAAGCACACCGCTAGCAGCGTAGCCATCGGCAGGAGAAGCAGATGCAACTAAAACCCAAGATAGCCCTCTGGCTATTGCCCCTGCTATTGGTGCAAGCATTAGTATTAATTGGCACCTCTTATCACCTTTATCAGGACTACGTTAGAGAGCAGATCCAGGTGCAGACCAAAGACTCTCTGCTGCAGGTGAGAAGTACGCTACAAGCCAAATTGAAGGTAATAGAGGCCGACAGTGCGATACTGGCCAATAATGTGGTGCTCAATCGTTATTTAATGACCGAAGAAAACATTCGTGCTCATGTCATGCACAACGTGCTGGCTAAGGAGTTCGAGTCTTTTATGTCGGTTTACTCGGAATACCAAGAAATAAGCCTAATAATGCCCGATGGTTATGAAGAGCTGGCACTGCTGACCGACGACTCCCTCAACCAAAGCGATGACGAGAGCAATACCTCCTACTTCAAGGCCATACAAACCGCAAATACCGACTACAAGGTCTGCATCATCATAGATCCCGATACCGGTCGCTGGATGCTGATATCGCTCAGAAAGCTGGTATTACACAACCCGGTAGAAAGGACCCAAAACAGCCAAGGTGAGCTGAAGGGCTATCTGGTGATCAAGTCTAATTTGGACTTCTTCAATCCCATCGTCGATAACAATAACCTGTTCAACGAGGGGTTCAGTCTGCTTTATCATGGTGACGGCACTCGAGTGCTGCAACTGGGCGATACCCGACTGTCCGCCGCAGGTCTGTCAACGTTAGCAACGCTTGGGCAAGAGACTAATGATGACGCTATTCATTATAAAGAAAACTTTATCCTCGATGCACAGCCTTACTTAGTAGGGCACATGTCGTTAATGGACGGCCTTTATTTCTCCATTGGCTGGCCCGCATCCAAACTACACCAGCTACTGTGGGAAGTGGGCTCCAGCTCGATTAAATACACCCTCGCAGTCACGCTGTTCAGTATGTTGATGTTGTACTGGCTGCTGAATCGACTGCTGATTAATCCTATCCAGCAATTAGGCCATGCCGCCCGCCAGCTAGGTAATGGCTCCGGGTGGAACTTTTACAGCCGCAGTAATGACGAAATTACCAGCCTGGCCAATAGGGTGCGAGACATGGGCCAAGCCCTGCTTGCACAAAAGCGGGAATTACACGAAATCGCCTATTTAGATGGCCTGACTCGACTGCCAAACCGGCGCCAGCTGCTGGAAGAACTGGATAAACATTATGCGAACAGCGATGGCGGCCCCCCGACCATCGCCCTGATGTTTCTGGATCTGGACGAATTCAAGCATATCAACGATACCCTAGGCCACGAAACCGGTGATGCGGTGCTAATAGCCATAGCAAGGTGTATTGAGCAAGTTCTGCCTAACGCCAATGCTTTAGAACACCAAAACTATCCCCTGCTGGCTCGGCTGGGTGGTGACGAGTTCACCATATTGCTGCGCAATATTCGAGAGCGGAGCGAAGCCGAGACGGTGGCCCAACGCATCATCCATGCTCTGGATTCTCCGCTGATGGTGGCTGACAAAGAGCTGCGGATCGGGGTGAGTATCGGTATTAGTCTGGCCGTTGAAGCGGGCGAAAGCGTAAGCGAGTTACTGAAAAGTGCCGACTTAGCCATGTATGACGCCAAGCACCACGGTAAGAACACCTATCGTTTCTTCTGTCGTAGTACCGCTCTGGCCTCGATCAAAAATCTGGAAATAAAAGAAGATCTGCATAAGGCTATCGACCACAATCACCTGCAGCTGGCTTATCAACCGCAGATTTGTGCCCGCAGTGGCCGCTTGGTGGGTTGTGAAGCCTTGCTACGTTGGCACCATCCAGAAAAAGGCTGGATCCCACCCGAAGTGTTCATTCCCGTGGCTGAGCAATCGGGACTTATCCTGCTACTGGGTCGCTGGGTCATTCTGGAGATCTGTCTGCAGATTAAAGCTTGGCAAGACCAAGGTGAAATCGTACCTAGGATGTCGGTAAACGTCTCTTTTGTGCAGCTACTCAGGGAAGATATGCCCCGCCTACTGCAAGACTGCTTAGCCCAGCACCAGCTTTCTCCTTCAAGCCTCACAGTTGAAGTCACTGAATCCAGCATCATGCAAGGAGAAGGAGCCATAGCGCGGCTAAGGCAGATCCGCGCGACCGGTACTCGGATTTCTCTGGACGACTTTGGTACCGGTTATTCCTCCTTGAGTGCACTTAAAGGTCTACCGATAGACGAGCTGAAGATAGACAAAAGCTTTGTCACTGACCTAAACCAAGGCAGCGACGGCAAGGCCATTATGTCTGCCGTTATTGCCATGGCCAAACAGCTGAACCTAACCGTGGTGGCGGAAGGCGTCGAAAACGAATTCGAACTGGCTTACTTGCAGCAAAAAGGAGTGGATATCGTTCAAGGTTACTACTTAAGTAAACCTCTGCTAAAAGCAGAGTTTACCGCCTACCTGAGCCAACATTCGGCGTTTCGGTTAGTGATGGCAGACTGCTAATCGGCGGCACGCCTCTCTTTCTACCAATGGCGCTTTTTTCTATAGGTAATGGCAATAAAACCTTCACCCAACTAAATAAGACGTGAAATGCACGCTATATTTGAGATATAGATCACATTCACTTAATCTGTTGATATACCTTTTAGGGCGCTACGGCGCCCTTCTTGTGCTTGATCGATATATAAATGCAGTAAACGTCAGAGTGACGCTGTGCCACTGTATGTAGACCTTGTGTATTGTGTCTTTACGTATTATTAAGGATCTAACATGTTAAACCTTAAGTCAGGGACGCTGCTCAAACGTGTGCTCGCATTAGCACTGACCAGCCTAATCTGGGTAAGCTCAGCGCAAGCCGCAGATAAATTTAAAGCCGTGACCACTTTTACCGTGATCGCCGATATGGCGCGCAACGTAGCCGGTGATGCGGCGATTGTGGAGTCCATCACCAAACCCGGTGCGGAAATTCACGACTATCAGCCAACGCCTGGCGATATTATTCGCGCTCACGATGCCCAGCTGATTTTTTCTAACGGTTTGAACTTAGAGCTGTGGTTTGAGAAGTTCTATCAAAACATGAAACAGATGCCAGAAGTGGTGGTCTCCGATGGCATAGAGCCCATGAGTGTGGTGGCCGGCCCTTATGAAGGTAAGCCTAACCCCCATGCGTGGATGTCGCCGAAAAACACCATCATCTATGTAGATAACATTCGTGATGCCTTTATGAAATACGACCCGGATAACGCGGATATTTATCAGGCCAATGCCGCCGTTTATAAAGCCAAAATTGAAGCAGAAATTGCGCCTATTCAGCAATTGATCGCAGAGCTGCCAGAAGATAAGCGCTGGCTAGTCACCAGCGAAGGCGCTTTCTCTTATTTAGCCCGCGACTTTGGCTTAAAAGAGCTGTTTTTATGGCCCATTAATGCGGATCAGCAAGGTACACCGCAACAAGTGCGCAAGGTTATCGATACCATGCGCCAGCATCAGATCCCGACTGTATTTAGCGAAAGTACCATTTCTGATAAGCCCGCCAAGCAAGTGGCACGCGAAACCGGCAGTCACTATGGCGGCGTCTTGTATGTGGACTCCTTGAGTGCCGAAGATGGCCCTGTGCCGACTTATCTCGACTTATTGAGCGTGACCTCACAAACCATTGTTACTGGCATCAAAGAAGGATTGGCAAAATGATCGAACGGCATCAGCAACCGAATGCAGCCACCGCGCTAACGGCCGATGCCGGCATGAAGGTCGAAGACGTCACCGTTACTTACCGTAACGGCCACACTGCATTACGTGATGCGAGCTTTGCCATTCCCACCGGCACCATAACGGCGCTGGTGGGCGTAAACGGTTCCGGCAAGTCGACCTTGTTTAAGGCCATTATGGGCTTTGTGCGCTTAGCTAAAGGTAACATCAGCGTGTTGGGCATGAGTGTGGACGAGGCCTTGCGCCAAAACCTAGTGGCCTATGTACCCCAATCGGAAGAAGTGGACTGGAATTTCCCAGTACTGGTAGAAGATGTCGTCATGATGGGCCGTTATGGCCATATGGGCTGGTTACGCCGCGCTAAAAAGGTGGATCATGAAGCCGTGAGCCAAGCACTGGCGCGCGTGAACATGACAGAATTTCGCAAACGCCAAATCGGTGAGTTATCGGGCGGCCAAAAGAAGCGGGTATTTTTGGCTCGCGCCTTGGCGCAAAACGGCCGCATTATCTTGCTCGATGAGCCTTTTACTGGCGTGGATGTAAAAACCGAAGATCAAATCATCGCCCTGCTCCGTGAATTACGGGCCGAAGGCCGAGTAATGTTAGTGTCTACTCACAACCTAGGCTCGGTACCGGAGTTTTGTGATCGCACTATCTTGATCAAAGGCACGGTTTTGGCCCATGGCATCACCCAAGATATCTTTACTCAAGACAACCTAGAACTGGCCTTTGGCGGCGTGTTGCGCCACTTTGTGCTCAATGAAACTCGCCACGGCCGCGAGCACGCCATCGGTATTATCAGTGATGATGAGCGTCCCTTGATCATCAAGGCCGGCCAAGTGCACAGTCGAGAAGCACAAACCCAGTGGGAGGGCGAAAACGATGACCATACTGCTTGAGCCCTTTGGCTATCAGTACATGATTAACGCCATGTGGGTCTCGGCTTTAGTGGGTGGCGTGTGCGCTTTTTTATCCTGCTATTTAATGCTCAAAGGCTGGTCGCTGATTGGCGATGCCCTGTCTCATTCTATCGTGCCAGGGGTAGCGGGCGCTTACATGCTGGGCTTGCCTTTTTCGCTGGGCGCCTTTTTTTCCGGTGGACTGGCGGCGGGTGCCATGCTGTTTTTAAACCAGCGCAGCAAGCTTAAAGAAGACGTGATTATCGGGCTGATTTTTTCCAGCTTCTTTGCGCTGGGTCTGTTTATGGTGTCGCTCAGGCCCACAGCCGTAAACATCAAAACCATAGTGCTGGGTAATATTCTGGCCATAGATCCCATGGATATCTTGCAGTTAGTGCTAATAAGCGTAGTGACCTTGGTGATTTTGCTCTTTAAGTGGAAGGATATTTTGGTGGTGTTCTTCGATGAAAACCACGCCCGCTCCATTGGCATTAGCCCCACTAAAATTAAGCTGCTGTTCTTTACGCTACTGGCCGCTTCTACAGTAGCGGCACTGCAAACCGTGGGCGCATTTTTGGTAATTTGCTTAGTGGTCACGCCGGGCGCCACGGCTTACTTGCTCACTGACCGCTTTCCTCGGCTACTGATTATCGCCGTAAGCATTGGCTCAGTGAGCTGCTTTATTGGCGCTTATGCCAGTTACTTTCTCGATGGCGCCACCGGCGGCATCATAGTGGTGTTACAAACCTTATTGTTTTTACTGGCCTTTTTCTTTGCACCTAAGCACGGCTACTTCGCTGCTCGCAAACGGGCGGCGCAAGCACTGGAGGTGGCATCATGATGGAAACCTTACTGGCGCCCTTTCAGTTTAGTTTTATGACTAATGCGCTCACGATCTCGGTATTAATTGCCGTGCCAACCGCACTCTTATCTTGCTTCTTGGTGCTCAAAGGCTGGGCATTAATGGGTGATGCCATGAGCCATGCCGTATTCCCAGGCGTAGTGATTGCTTACATCGTCGGGGCACCTTTTACTATCGGCGCCTTTATTGCCGGTATGGTGTGTGCGCTGTCGATTGGTTTTTTAAAGAACAACAGCCGCATTAAGCAAGACACCATCATGGGGATCGTCTTTTCCGGCATGTTCGGCTTAGGTTTGCTGTTATATGTGAAAATTAACTCAGATGTACACCTCGACCATATTCTGTTTGGCGACATGCTAGGCATTGGCAGTTCAGATATTATCGAAACCGGCGTCATTGCCTTGATTACGGTACTGATCTTAGGCAGTAAATGGCGGGATTTTTTACTGCATGCCTTTGACCCCGCTCATGCACAAGCCATAGGCTTGCGCGTGAATGTGCTGCATTACAGCCTATTGTGTTTGATAGCGCTGACCATAGTGGCAGCACTCAAATCGGTGGGCTTAATCTTGGCCATCTCGCTGCTAATCGCGCCCGGTGCCATCGCCTTCTTGCTGACCAATAAGTTCAGCACCATGTTGATACTGTCGGTAGTGATAGCCGTAGTCGGCGCCTTTTTCGGTGTATATGCGTCATTCTTTATCGACAGTGCGCCCGCGCCCACCATAGTACTGCTGCTCACGCTATTCTTTATCGCGGCATTTATTCGTGCCACCTACAAGCAGGCTAATGTAGAAAAAGCAGTGTGAAGAGCGAAGAGGCCAACATAAGCTCTAAACACTAAAACCTAGTGCTATTTTGCAACGGAAGAACGCGGAAGGCGCGGAAAAATTAAGATGAGATAAGTTCGACGAGTGACAAAATCTTATTCTTGGTAAGAGCTAAACCAAAGCTTTTAGTTTTGCTGCGCAAAACCAGCCAGCTGAAGCGGCTTCTACGGTGGTTAGGTCTTACCATAAGAGTCACTTTCAGATTTGATCACTATTTTTCCGTGCTTATCGTAAACAAAGAGCAGTGGATTCCGTTGCAGATAATCTTGAGTCTTTGCTCTTTAGCTTGATGCTCAGCGCTAGTCGAGTGAGATAATTATGCCAAATCGGCTAAGGCCTTACGCAGTGGGTTAAAGTTTTGCGCGAAGCGCAGTGCCACGTAGCTGACCACCAAGGTCGCGATAACCAGCTCGCCTTCTGCCATCCAACGTAACTGATTAATAGTCGCAGCATCCAAACCTAGCGTTTCAGCCAGCGTAGCCACTTTAAATAAGGCGGTCGCACCTATCACCATCGGAAAAGTAAAGGCGGCGTAGCCTGGGCTAAAGGGTAAACGTAATAGCTTAATAAAGGCCAAGTAAATAAGGGCGGTCATTAACACGGCGATACCTAACAACACGGCCACTAATACGGGTGCAGGCTGTTCAGTAACGGTTAAGTAACCCGCTAAAGATAGGCTGGCGGGAGCGGCCATAATAGCGATAGTCGGTTTGGCGGCATCCGGCACCTCGGCACAAAATATCAGGCGATACAGCATCATGGGTAACATCACCGCATAACAAACGATACCAAACCACAGTAGCACTTGGGCCAAAGGAGCAAATGCACCACCTGGGCTTGCTACATCGGCCACTATGATACCAATGGGTGGCACAAACCAGCTGGGCACCATCTGGTGTAGTTTAAAGCCTTTCAGGCGATGCCAGATAAAGGTCACCAAAAAGACCAAATGCAGTGCGATGGCAAACAACCATAAGCCAGTTCCTAAACTGCCGCCAAGCGCTTTAGATACCACCATGGTGGCCATGGCAAAGGTCGGCACCACGCTGCCTACTACTGGGTGTGCTAAGTCTTGCATTAATAACTGCGGATGCAGCACAAACTTAGCGGTTAAGATCAGCAGCAGAACGGCGGCGATAATGGCGCCCAGCATTTGTGCGCCACCAGAAAACAGGCCCACATTTTCCCAAGCCCAGCCAAGGCTTGCGATACCTAACGCCAGCCCCGCCATGGGAGTGGGAACATTGGCAAAACGATGTCGAGAAATATTTAGCATGTGAGCCTCCTTGTTAACTGGCTCTAATCATAAAAAAACCTTAGTATTTACGATATCTAAATGATTTAAACAAAGTGTTTTGTTTTTCTAAATGATAAGTCTAAAACAGCTACAGGTATTTAGCAGTATTGCCCGCCACGGCAACTTAGGGCTGGCGGCAGCAGAGCTGTTTTTAAGCAAAGGTGCTCTTTCTCAAGCGCTGGCCGAATTGGAGCGCCAGCTGGGCCATCCGGTATTTGATCGGGTGCATCCACGCTTGCAGCTCAACGATCAGGGTCGCCAATTACAGCCGCTGGCTGAAGAAGTCTTAAGCCGCATCACGGATATTGAGCATTTATTTGATGAGCAAGGCGCGCCCAGCGGCTCTTTACGCTTAGGTGCCAGTCAAACCATCGGCAATTACCTGCTACCCAAATTATTGGCGCAACAACCGCAATTACAGGCCAAGGTGCGCATCACCAATACTCATAATCTGTGTGACATGCTGCTGCGTTTTGAGTTGGATATGGCATTAATTGAGGGTGAAAATTTTCATCCCACCTTGGTCACCCAAGACTGGTTGCAAGATGAGATGTTAGTTATCGCTCACCCTCACCACCCGCTGGCCGAGAAAAAAACGCTCAAGCTCGCGCAATTAGCACACCACAACTGGGTATTGCGTGAGCCGAAATCGGGCAATCGTGAGCAGTTTGATCGCGAGCTGACGCCGCAAATTGGCACTTTGGGTCAGACTCTAGAACTCAATACCCTAGAGGCGGTGATGCAGGCCGCAGAGCAAGGATTAGGGCTGGCGTTTGTGTCTAGAAGAGCGGTCAGTGATAGGCTGACCTATGGCCGTTTAGTCACAATCAATGTGAATACTTACTTATCTCGCACCCTCAAGCTGGTATGGCATAAACAAAAATATCACTCGGCCTTATTACGCCGCTTTATCGCGCTGTGCCAGCAATATGATGAAACAAAGCGGTAAGCCGTCAGCGATAAATTTTCAGCTAAAAAAAAGCCCCGAGTCATGAGACTCGGGGCTTATCTATATACTGACGGCTAAAGCCTAGCGCACGGCGGCTTTGTTTTCTGCAGCCTGATAGGCGGTAGCTTTCGCTTCTTCAGCCTGACAAGCGGCGGCGGTAAACAGCACGTCGGTGGAGCTGTTTAAGCCGGTTTCTGCCGAGTCTTGCAACACACCAATAATAAAGCCCACCGCCACCACCTGCATCGCGATTTCGTTAGGAATACCAAACAAGCTACAAGCCAGCGGTATCAGCAGCAAGGAGCCACCGGCCACGCCGGATGCGCCACAGGCCGAGACAGAGGCGATCACACTTAATAGCAGTGCAGTGCCTAAATCTACTTCAATGCCCAAGGTATGCACCGCCGCCAAGGTGAGTACGGTAATGGTAATGGCCGCACCACCCATGTTGATGGTGGCACCCAGTGGGATGGATACTGAATAGGTGTCTTCATGCAAGTCTAAGCGCTTACATAATTCCATGTTCACCGGAATGTTAGCGGCTGAGCTACGAGTAAAGAAAGCGGTTACGCCACTTTCGCGCAGGCACTTAAACACTAACGGATACGGATTGCGGCGGATTTTTAAGTAAACGATCAGCGGGTTCATCACCAGCGCAATAATCAACATGGAGCCGATTAACACTGCCAATAACCGTGCATAACCCCAGAGTGCATCAAAGCCGGTGGCCGCTATGGTGCTGGCTACCAAACCAAAGATACCGAAAGGCGCCAAGCGGATAACGAAGCGCACTATGCTGGACACGCCATCGGAAATATCCCGAAACACATGCTTGCTGGAATCGGCACCGTGGCGCAGTACCATGCCTAAGCCAATGGCCCAGGCCAAAATACCGATAAAGTTACCTGTGAGTAGCGCATTTACTGGGTTATCAACGATCTTGAATAACAAAGTTTGCAACACTTCGGCGATGCCTTCTGGCGGCGAGGCCTCAATGCCGATGCTGACTAATACCAAAGTGGTGGGGAAGATAAAACTCATCACCACAGCGGTCAGCGCCGCCACAAAGGTACCAATCAGATACAATGCCAAAATAGGTCTGATACTGGTTTGGCTACCTTTTTTATGATTGGCGATAGAAGACAGCACCAACACAAATACTAAGATGGGCGCCACCGCTTTTAGCGCGCTCACAAACAGGTTACCCAATAAGCCAACCGACTCGGCCGCCGTGGGTGACAGCACAGCTAACGCCACGCCGGCAATAATACCGACCAATATCTGCGTCACTAAGCTAACGCGATTACTTAAACGCAGTAAAAAGGGCTGTGTTTGGTTCATAGTCATCCTTTGATGGTAAAAACCCATCTTATCCAATCATGTTTCACCGATTTTATAGCAGAAGCCACTATAAAAAAACCGCTACTGCAGCATTTTGCAACGAAGCGCACATCTCGCTACTTTTATATGCTGCTTGAGTAATAGCTGCTAGCAGGAAAAACCACATTTGTGCTCTGGTTTAGACTGTGTTTCTTACTTCTCATCCCTCACTGTGCTACTGCAGCTATGTTTTCGGATCTTCATGTTAGGATGCGCTGAAAGCCTAATACCACACCGCCTGCTATCGGCTAAGCAAAGAAGGGATTCTTATGCGCTATCTGATTTTTTTTACGCTGTTATTACTCAACTTAAGCGCCCTTTCGGCTCGCGCCAGCACGCCCATACCTGAGCCTTTGCAGCCTTGGGTGGAGTGGGTCTTAGCCGATGAGCCGCAACGCTTGTGCCCTTTTTTATACAATCAAGCTAACGATCAGCCCTGTGCTTGGCCTACTCAGCTGAACCTGGACTTAACCGAACGCGGCGGGCAATTTAGCCAACAATGGCAGCTTTATAGCGAGAGCTGGGTGCCCTTGCCGGGCGATATTCAGTATTGGCCACAACAGGTTACGGTTAATAATCAGCCGCAACCTATCGCCATCAGACATGGCCGCCCCAGCGTTAAGCTCGCCGCCGGCCAATATATAATCCGCGGCCAGTGGCAATGGAATTCCCTACCCAAGAGCCTGATGTTACCGCCCGCCAGCGGCTTGTTAGCGCTCACTATTAATGAGCAAACCAAACGAGAGTTGGATATCGACGCCAAGGGGCTACTGTGGTTGGCAAAGTCCCAGACCGAACAACCCAATACGGCGCCGCCCTCGGATGCACTCACGCTGCAGGTGTTTCGAAAAATCAGCGATCTCAATCCGCTGCAAGTGACCAATCAGATAACGTTAGAGGTGACCGGTGAGCAGCGCGAGCTCGTGCTGGGCCCGGTATTGCTGGATAAGCAGATCTCCTTGCAACTCGACAGCCCTTTGCCTGCCAAAATAGAGCCCGATGGCCGCTTAAGAGTACAGGTGCGCCCCGGCCGCTGGACTCTTACTCTTATTAGTCGCCATCCCAGTGCCGTGCATGAGATAAGCCTACCTACGATCAAATCGCCTTGGCCAGAGCAAGAGGTGTGGGTATTTGAAGCAGTACCACAACTGCGCTTGGTAGAAGTGGAAAACCTCAGCTCGATAGACCCACAACAAACTAATTTGCCCAATGACTGGCAACGCCTGCCCGCCTATCGCGTAAACCAAGGCGAGCGCATGGTGTTGCGCGAAATTCGCCGCGGCAATCCAGACCCACAACCCAATCAACTTGAGTTAAGGCGCCAGCTGTGGCTGGACTTTGATGGTGGTGGTTATAGCGTACAAGACCGACTTACCGGCCAAATCAACCAAGGTTGGCGCTTAGAGGCCAACCCCGCATTAGAGCTGGGGCAGGTAACCTTAAATGGCCAACCGCAGTTTATTACTCAGCAAGTAGACTCTGACTTGAAGGGCGTGGAAATTCGCCAAGGAAACATAGATCTTATCGCCGACAGTCGTTATCAAAGCTCGGTTAGCAGTTTGCCGGCGGTCGGTTGGAATACGGATCTGGCCTCCTTACAGACTCGGCTATATTTGCCGCCCGGCTGGAGCCTACTTTCCGCCTCGGGTATGGATAAAGCACCCAACACTTGGCTGTCCCATTGGACGCTGCTGGACTTATTTTTAGTGTTAATTGCCGCCGTGGCCGCCTTTCGCTTATGGGGTGGGTGGTGGGGCTTGCTCACCTTAGTAACGCTGGCGCTGATCTGGCATGAAAGTTCAGGCTTTGGCCCACCACGCTGGGTATGGCTCAATCTAATGGCCGCCAGCGCCTTACTCAAAGTGCTGCCCGCGGGCTTACTCAGAAAAGCGATGATCGGGTATCGCAGTGTTTGCTTAGCAGTATTGCTGTTGATTGCTCTGCCTTTTATGGCCGAACAAGTGAGGCTTGCCATGTATCCGCAGCTGGCTGAAGTGAGCTATCACTTACCTAATACGGCGCTAGAACACTACTCATCTGTCCAAGAGGCAGAAATGTCGGCAGCGGATGATATGGGCGATGTTCGGGATGGTGAGTATCAGTCTTTAAAATCTGAGTCCTCACCCGTGCAATCCTTAACCGACAGCTATGTGCGCCGCCAAGGTTCGGCGGCACCCATGACCGGCAAATCACTCCCCCCAGCTCGAGCTCTGCATCAAGCAGATCCCAATGCTAAGTTACAAACCGGCCCCGGACTGCCCCTGTGGCATGCCAACAGCATAGACATGAGCTGGAATGGCCCGGTAGATGAGGCGCAACAAATTAATTTAATCTTGTTATCACCGACCATGAATCTGGCATTAAGCCTATTACGGGTGCTATTAATCAGCCTGCTGATGCTGCGCATGGCGGGCTTTACCCTCAGCCGCCAACGCGATTTTTATCAAGAGTCGCGCTTATGGTCAGCCCTGTTACCCATCGGCTTATTACTGCCTTTGCTATTAGCTTTGCCCTCGCCGGCACAAGCGGACATCCCTAATCAAGCATTACTGAATGAGCTAAAAACGCGTTTACTGGTGCCCGCCGACTGCCTGCCCGAATGCGCGCAAATCGCCAGGCTGCACCTCGCCTTACCGACTTTATCTGATAAATTTCCTGATAAAGTGTCTAATAACTTAACTGATAACTTGCCTGATAACGCGGCGGCCAACACACCTCAGCCGCTCAACATGGAGCTGGAAGTCCATGCCCAAGCGTCGGTGGCCGTCCCCTTGCCCCGTGCTCACGCTCATTGGCAGCTCAAGGCGGTATTAGTGGATGGGCAGCTGGCCACAGCATTGCGCCGTGATGCGGCCGGCATCTTGTATGTACCGCTGAGCAAGGGTATTCATCAGCTGCAGCTGCAAGGTGACTTGTATGGCGAGCAATTACAGCTGGATCTGCCGTTAGTGCCCCGTCATGTGCAAGTAATGGCCAACGGCTGGGCGGTGCGCGGGCTTAATGATAATGGCGTGCCTAATAGTCAGCTGCAGTTTAGTCGCGCCCAAGCACAGGCTGACTCCCAAGCGGGAGCGGCTCAGTTAGCGAGCGGCCCGCAACCGGACTTCGTGCAAGTTACGCGCACCGTGCAATTAGGGCTGGACTGGCAGGTAGACACCCAAGTAAGCCGCGTTTCTCCTTTAGGTCAGCCCATTATCTTGAGCCTGCCGCTGTTAAAAGGCGAATCGCTGCTCACGGATGGACTCACCGTCAAAGACGGTAAGTTGCAACTCACCTTACAGGCGGATCAAACGAGCGCTCATTGGCAATCGCGCTTAGATAAATCCGCTGAGTTAACGCTCACCGCCGCCGAGACTACTCGTTGGAGTGAAGTGTGGCGCCTAGATAGCAGCGCCATTTGGCACGTAGAAAGCAGTGGCTTAGTGGTGAGCCAACCCAATAGCGCGCAAGACGGCGAACAAAATACTTGGCTGCCGGTGTGGCATCCGTGGCCAGGTGAGTCGCTAACCTGGCACATTAGCCGACCAGCCGGCGTGCCGGGGCAAACCCTGACCATAGATAGCAGCCAGTTAAACTTAGCCACAGGACACAAAGCGGTAGATGTAGACTTAACATTACAGCTGCGCAGTAGCCAAGGCGGCCAGCATAGCGTGCAGCTGCCCGAGCAGATTGAGCTGCAGTCGGTGCTTATCGACGGTAAAAGCCATGCGCTGCGCCTGCAAGCAGATCACAGCTTGCTGCTCCCGTTAACACCCGGCGCGCAACAGATACAGATTAACTGGCGCCAACAGCCTGGCATTGCCACCGTGTTTAGCACGCCCAACATTGTGCTGAATAGCGCCAGCGTCAATAACGATATCCAGCTCACCCTAGGTGATGATCGTTGGATATTATGGGCCTCGGGCCCGCCTATGGGGCCGGCGGTGTTGTTCTGGAGTTTACTGCTAATTATCGCCTTACTGGCCTTTGGCCTTAGCCGTGTGCGCTTTACACCGCTGCGCTTTCACCACTGGTTATTATTGGGCATCGGCTTAAGCCAAGTGCCACTGTGGATGGCGCTAGTGGTAGTGGCGTGGCTGTTGACGCTGGGGCTGCGTGGTCGTTGGCAACATCAAACGGCAGGCGCGGCCTTTAATCTGGCACAAATTGGCTTGGTGCTGCTGAGCTTATTAGCGCTAGGCTTTTTATTTTTGGCCATTCAACAGGGCTTGTTAGGCTTACCGAATATGCAAATTAGCGGCCATGGCTCTTATGCCAATACGCTGCGCTGGTATCAAGACCGCAGTGCCGGAAACTTACCTCAAGCTTGGGTGTTATCGGTGCCACTGTGGGTGTATCGATTGCTGATGCTCAGCTGGGCACTCTGGTTGGCGTTTGCTTTGTTAGGTTGGTTACGTTGGGGCTGGAGCTGCTTTGCTTACCAAGGTTCATGGCGACCGGTGAAGTTGCATCTCAACTTTGAAAGCAAAAACAAAGCCGCCAAGGCAGCGGCTAAATCTGCGCCAGATAAGTCTGTTCAAGATAGGCCTGATCCAGATAAGCGTTTGTAGCTTCTAATAGCATCATAACTACAGCATAAAAACGGCGGCCATTAGGCCGCCGTTTTATTACCTGCAATGCTCTCGTTAGGGATTAAACGGGTACTTAAGTTTTACTGTTACCTAATTACGTATGAACCTCAGCCATAACGCACCCTATTTTGGTTTGTTCTTTGTAGCTGCCCAATTTATTCGGCAGGCCAGCTCTGCTGGCTGTTACTGAGGTTTAGATTTAAACCCAAACACCAAACCGGGCCGAAGTCCTCTTCGCCGAAGAGACGGGCCCCTACAAGGTCGAAATACCAAACTGAGCCTCATATTCTTCACCGAAGAGGCGGTGCCTACCTGTAACCTATTGAATTCATTGGTGCTGAGTTTTCTGAAACATGGCTGAGCTTTGTGGGTAATCAGGTACTGTTAAGTTTCGCTAATAGTGCTTCGGCGGTGGCGGCGGATGATGCGGGGTTTTGGCCGGTGATCAGCAAACCGTCCGTTTCTATATAAGACTGCCAGTCGTCGGCCTTATGATATTCACCGCCACTCTGTTTAAGCATGTCTTCCACCAAAAATGGCACTATATCCGTAAGCCCTGCCGCTGCTTCTTCGCTGTTACTAAAACCCGTCACCCGCTTGCCATTTACCCAAGGCAAGCCATCAGCCGCATTAATATGGCGCAATACACCCGGTGCATGGCACACGGCGGCCACCGGTTTATTAGCAGCAAGCATAGCTTGAATCAAGCTAATGGAATGAGGATCTTCGGCTAAATCCCACAATGGCCCATGGCCGCCGGGGTAAAAAACCGCGTCAAATTCAAAAGCAGAAAAATCTTTTAGCTCAAAGGTATTCGCTAATTGCGCCTTGACGCTGGCATCCGCAGCATAGCGCTCGGTGGCGGGAGTAAGTGCATCGGGCTCAACACTGTTGGGATCTATGGGTGGCATGCCGCCTTGAGGCGTCGCCAAGGTAATATCGGCGCCCGCATCTTTAAATACGTAATAAGGCGCGGCAAACTCTTCAAGCCACAGGCCGGTTTTCTTACCACTGTCGCCTAATTTATCATGAGAGGTCATCACCATTAAAATATGCATGCTAGCTCCTAATGCTGAAAAAAGAGTTAATAGACACGCTTTTTAGCATAGGTGGTTTTTAGTGCAGCGGAGGTGTGAGGATGGAATGGCCCGATTGTGAGGAGTAAAAATATAGATCCGAAAGAGAGGGTAAAGGGTGGCGCTTTACGCCACACCCTTTCCCCTCACAGTCAGTTACGGCTTAGCTAAGCCTAAGTGGCCGCGCAAGGTATCGGTTTCATAATCGCGACGAAACAGACCGCGGCGCTGTAGTTCAGGCACCACCTGATCCACAAAGTCATTGAGGCTATAGGGCAATGAAGGCGGCATTAGATTAAAACCATCGGCCCCTTCATTTTTAAACCACAACTCCATCTGATCGGCAATTTGCACAGGCGTGCCCACTATAGTGCAATGGCCACCACCGGCCGCTAAACGACCCAATAACTGGCGCACCGTCGGCTGCTCGGTTTCTATGATGCGTAAAATAGTGCTGTAACGGCCTTTAGGGCCAGTAAATTCTTCTAAAGATGGCAGCTCAGGCACTGGCTTATCCAGCTCCCAGTTCATGCAATCTTGTTGGGTATATATACCGAGCTGGCGCAATGAGGCATCAACGGGCAATAGCTCATCCAGCTCGCGCTGCTTGGCTTTAGCCTCTTCTTCGGTGGCCGCCACATAAGTGACTAAGCCCGGCATAATGGGCACATTAACTTCACGACCGGCAGCCTGCACCCGACGCTTAATGTCTCGATAATATTCTTGGGCCGCCGGCAAATCGTACGCCACCGCATATATGCCTTCGGCGCGGCGCGCGGCTAATTCTCGGCCTTCTTCAGAGGCGCCAGCTTGAAACATAACCGGATGTCCTTGGGGCGAGCGCGGCACGTTAAGCGGGCCATCCACTAAGAAGAACTCGCCGTTATGGTTAATGGCATTCACCTTGGTCGGATCTGCATAATGGCCCGAGCGATCAAAACTGAGTGCGTCTGCTTCCCAAGAATCCCAGAGTTTAAGCACTGCATCCACAAACTCATCGGCGCGGCGATAGCGGTCTGCGTGCACCGGCATGGCCTCGTAGTTATGGTTACGCGCTTCCATATCAAACATAGACGTCACCACGTTCCAACCCATACGACCGCCAGAGATATGATCCAAGGACGCCATATAGCGCGCCGCATGAAACGGCGTGTAGAAGGTACTGGACACTGTGCTGATCAGGCCGATTTTATCGGTGGCACGGCTCATGGCGGCCAAGGCCGTTAAGGGTTCTAAAAACCACCAGCTGCCATCGGAGACATTACCGGCGGATTGGCCGTCGGCAAAAAACACCGCATCCAACTTGCCACGCTCGGCAGTTTGCGCCAACTCTTCGAAAAAACTGATGTCGCCTAAACGTTCTACCGACGATTTAGGATGGCGCCAAGCGCCCTTATGATGGCCACAACCAAATAAAAATACGTTCAGGTGCATCATGCGTTGCGCTTGTTGATCTGCCAATTGTTGAGCTGCCATTAGTTTTTCACCAAGCCGCCATCCACCACCAAGTTTTGGCCGGTGACAGAGCGTGACCAAGGTGAGGCAAAAAATAAAGTCGCATCGGCAAATTCAGCGGGTGTAGTAACGCGGCGCAGCGGTGTGGCAGCTGCAATATAATCAAACACCGCCTCTGGGGTGGCCGCAGAAGCATCGGTAGTGCGCAGCAAACCGCCAGATACCATGTTTACGGTGATTTGGTCGGGACCTAAGTCTTGAGAAAGGGTGCGGGTCAGCGATAGCAATGCGGCTTTAGCGGCTGTGTAGTCGTGGTATGGCACCACTGGATTTTGGAACAGATTAGTACCGATATTCACGATACGGCCAAAGCCCGCTTCACGCATGCCGGCAAGCGCGGCTTGAGTGGTGTTTAACGCCCCCTTAACCACACCTTCAAACTGCTGCTGTACGTTGCTCCAGCTTAATTGGTCGGCATTTTCACGGGCATCACCATTAAACGAGAAAGCCGGCAGGGCGTTATTGATAACCGTGGTAATAGGCTGACCAAAGTGGGCTTTCGCTTGTGCAAACAGAGCTTGCACAGCTGCCGCATCGGTCACGTCGGCTTGTATGGCTAGCGCCTGCTCGGGGTAATCGGATGCCAGCTGTTGAGCGGCCTCGGCACTGTTTAAATAGTTTATTACCACCTTGGCACCTTCACGCAAGAAGGCGCGCACTAAATGCTCGCCCAAGCCGCGAGCGCCGCCGGTGACTAATACCAACTGTTGATCGAATGGCTGTGCAGTGTGCTGATTTTGGGGATCGGTTTGGTTGTGTTGCATGGCTTTACTACCTCTAAAAAGTCAGAGGCGAAGGCAGATGGGCAGTGTTGCCGAGAGCCGAATGGCTGACATCCCTTCGCCAGTATGAACTGGATCAGGTTCGACGGGTGTTATCTCAGCCAGGCAGATGTGCTGCCAGACACCCCGTGTCACAAGCTAGACCATAGCATAAAAAGGGTGAATTGTGAGGCGTGAAGCGTGAGGTGGAAAACCTAACCGTAAGTCTGCAGACTCACAGTTGTTGTACCCCTAACACCTTACTCTTCACCCCTCACATTAATGTGGATTTGGTTAAAACAGCTCGGCAGTGGATAATGGCCGTCTGGATGCAATGGAGAACCCGCCCAATGAGCACACAACTGACTAGCCTGACGATTACCCGCCCTGATGATTGGCATTTACACTTGCGTGATGGCGAACAACTCAAAGACACAGTGGCTGATGCTAGCCGTTATTTAGGCCGCGCTTTAGTAATGCCTAATCTTTTGCCGCCCGCCACTACTACCGAGCTGGCGCTGGCCTATTACGACAAGATAACGGCAGTGCGCCCACCAGGCAGCCTGTTTGAACCTTTGATGAGCTTGTACCTCACCGATAAGACAGATCCAGAAGAGATCCGGCGCGCCAAAGCCAGCGGTAAAATCGTGGCCTGCAAGTTGTATCCAGCGGGTGCCACCACCAACTCGGACTCCGGCGTAACTGACGTGAAGAATATTTACTCAGTGTTGGATGTGATGCAAGAAACCGGCATCTTGTTGTTGGTGCACGGCGAAGTGACCGACGCCAGCGTGGATATTTTCGACCGCGAGAAGGTGTTTCTTGAGACTATCTTGCCCGACGTAGTGCGCGATTTTCCTCAGCTGAAAATCGTACTCGAGCACATTACTACCGAGCACGCGGTTAAGTTTGTGGAGCAAGCCGGTGATAACGTAGCGGCTACCATTACCACGCATCACTTGATGTTTAACCGTAACCACATGCTGGTGGGTGGCATTCGTCCGCACTATTACTGCTTACCGATTTTAAAGCGCAACACCCATCAGCAAGCGTTAGTGCGCGCAGCCATCAGTGGTAATAAGAAATTCTTTATCGGTACCGACTCGGCGCCGCATTTTAAGCAAAATAAAGAAACCGCCTGTGGTTGCGCTGGCGCTTATACCTCGCACGCCGCCGTTGAGCTGTATGCAGAAGTATTTGAAGAAGCGGGTGCTCTGGATAAACTGGAAGCCTTTACCAGCCATAACGGCCCAGACTTTTACGGCCTGCCACGCAACTCAGACACCATTACCTTGGTGAAAGAGACCTGGTCTGTGCCCGCCACCCTGCCCTTAGGTGGTCAAGAGTTGGTGCCCATCCGTGCCGGTGAAACCATCAGCTGGATGGTGAAGTAGCGCCTAGCTAATACCGTAGAGGCCGATTTATCCGGCCGGTTTTGCGCAGCAAAACGATAAGCACCAACCTAGATAAAAAGCCCTGAGCCAAGCTCGGGGCTTTTTTTCGCCGTCATTCTGACGTATGTCAGGAGCTTGGTTTGGAAATATCATCTTGTTTGATCACTTTATGCCGCTACGTGCCATCGGCCAGCTAAAGCGGCCTCTACCTCCCACCTCACGTAAGTCCAATGTTTGACAAGCGTCACTTTTATTCTTACTCTCATTGTCATTCCTGGGGGAGCCTAAGGTGTAGAAATTACACCCAATTTGGCTGAGATTCCGCTACTTGCAGCGGTAACCCTTAGAACCTGATCCGGATAATGCCGGCGAAGGGAAGGAACTGACTTACCCTCACTCCCCACCTCTGCGACCGTTGTTACCCGGCATACTATCGCCCATATAACCGTCAATGACTGACGATGTTAATCATGTTTGCCTTTTGGCAAAGGGAGAATACATGCTACTCAGCACTACCGAAGCCATTTTATGGCTCTGCTTATTTGCCGCCATGTTTGCTATTCCAGGCCTCTATTATGCGCGCCGCCAGCAAGACAATATCGAAGACTTTGTCGTGGCTCGCAATAGTCAAAACGGCATATCCACTATGCTGACATTATTAGCCACCACGCTCGGCGCTTGGATATTATTTGGCCCGGCAGAAGCCGCCACGTGGGGCGGCATAGGGGCGGTGATCGGCTATGCACTGGGCTCACTTGCGCCCCGCTTTATGATGATCCCCTTAGGTAAAAGGCTGCGCGAGCTGATCCCAGAAGGCCACACCCTCACTGAATTTGTGCTGCATCGCTACGGTAAAACCATGTATGGCTTCGTGATGGTGATCATGATGTTCTACATGTTTATCTCACTGACCGCAGGCCTCACCGCCGTCGCTAAAATGGTAAGTTTGCTGGCACCCGTGCCTTTGTGGGCTACTGCTTCTATCGTAATGTTGGCCACCCTGCTCTACACCTTATACGGCGGCCTGCGCGTCACCATTTTTACCGACCGCCTACAGATCATAGTAATACTGCCGTTTTTATTACTGCTGATTATGTTTGGCTGGCAAGCGGTGGGCGGCATTGGGCCCACTATCGCCGGCCTCAAAGAAAAAGCGCCAGAGCTACTCAATCCCTTTGATATGGGTGGCTTTAAATCCGGCCTCACCTTCTTTATTGCGGTAGTGTTAACCGGGCTTTTTTACCAAGGCACTTGGCAGCGTATTTTTGCCGCTCAAGATAATAAAGCCATTCGTAATGGCTTTATCGTCAGCGGTATCTTGAGCTTCATCTTTATCTTTATCATGGGCCTATTCGGCTTAGCCTTCGTGGGCTTAGGCTTAGCAGGTGATGGCTCGGTAGCCGTGTTTGATGTGCTGCTGTCTAACATTCCGTTGTGGTTTGCCATCGGTTTATTGCCCTTTGGCCTAGCCTTGATTATGAGCAGCGCCGACTCCACCATCAGCGGTATTTCCAGCATGATAGTGGTGGACTTGCGCCGTCTGTTACCGGATTTTAGCGCCAACCGCCTGCTGGGTTTATCCCGCTGGTTGATAGTATTGATCTCTATTCCGGTATTGATAGTGGCGTCTCAAGGCTTTAGCGTCTTGTATCTGTTCTTATTGGCCGATCTCTTATGTTGCGCCGCGGCCTTCCCGGTGTTCTTTGGCTTTTATAGCGCTCGTTATCAGGCTTATAACGCCGTGCTCAGCACCGCCGCCGGCTTAATCGCAGGCCTGTGGCTGTTCCCAGCCCCTGGTGCGCCAATCGAATATCTATTGGAGTCATTCTTACTGGCGAGCTTAGTACCTGTGCTGGTCTCTGTGTTATTGCAGTTTATGCCTAACCGCCAGACCTTTGATTTTTCTATCTTGCGCCAACGTATTCGCAGTTTAGAAAGTTAGTTTTAAACCATGACGTCACACGGTTAACACGTAAAATGATCACAAGCCGGCCCGTAAAGGTCGGCTTTTTTATGGACGCCAATCTCGGTGCTATCCTCTAAATAGTCAGGCATAAGCAGGCAGACGTTAGCCAGACAAACTGCTACACTCGCGACCCCTTGCATTAAGCATTCAGGCTTATGCCAGCCCATTTTATAAACAACCACTTAATGAACGGCTTATCATCTTAAGATAAGGCGCCAACATATTATTTTGGAGAATCCATGAAGATTATGATCCGAGGCTTATCTCGCCTCACTACCGAAGAAAAAATCTTAGCACTGCTCGCCCCTTACGGCTTAGTGCAGTACTTCCATCTGGTTATGGATCCTAATACCAATAACTCAAAAGGTTTTGGTTTTGCCTTTATGCCAAACCCTGCTCAAGCTAAAGCCGCCATCAAGAGTTTGAACGGTATCGAAGTAGACGGTGAAAAAATTCGCGTGAAAAAAGCCGAAGATAAGCCAGAAGAAGCTAAAAAAGTGGAGCCAAAATAATATGACTAATAACGATATTTTACGCCGCGTGCGCTACTCACTGGACTTAAAAGATGCTCAGTCACTCGCCCTGTTTGCTCAAGGTGGTATTGAGATTGATGAAGCGCAGTTTTTAGCCTTGCTCGCCAAAGAAGAAGATGAAAACTACCACAGCTGCAGCAATGAGCAGCTATTGGGCTTTTTAGATGGCTTAGTATTACAAGAAAGAGGCCCACGCGAAGGTGGACCTGCACCTAAGACTGAAGGTGCCGAGCCGATGAACAACCAAGTCTTTAAGAAGCTGCGCGTCGCCTTGCAACTAAAAGAAGATGATATTTTAAGCTTGCTGGCCTTGGCCGGATTTATTGTAAGAAAGCCTGAGCTGACTTCTTTGTTTCGCAAACCCGACCATAAACACTTCAAACCGTGTGGCGACCAGTTCTTGCGGAACTTCTTGCAAGGCCTAGCCCTGCAACGCCGCCATGGCGCAGAGCCTAGCGCTGAAGAAGATGCCGACCAAACTGCCGAGTAAGGTTAAGTAGGGTCGATACTTAAAGAAAGAGTATTCGACCACTTTACTCTTTATAAAAAATACTAAGCCAGCAGCAGACGATTATTCTCTAAAGCTGGTAGCCGTTAAGGGCAAGGTACGACCTTCTACCGAGCTCTTTTCTGCAATATTAATAATATTAAGTCCATCTAATGCGTCTTGCATGGTCACAGGTGGCGGCGCTTCGCCGCGAATTGCCTTGGCCGTGGCTTGATAGAAATAACGATAACCACCCACCTCAGACTCAATCACTTGTGCATCATCATCCGAATAGAAAATACCGTAGTCCGCTTCCGCCTCTTTCGCTAAATATGGCGAGTCCGGCACTATGCCGTTTTGCAGACGCTCTTCTTGCGGATCAAAACCACGCTTAATATAGCAGCCCAGTTCGCCCTGTAACTTAAAGCGCAAACTCGGTCCTGGATGATAGGGACTGGAATGCAAAATCACTTCTTTATCGCGATAATGCAGCAGCACATGAAAGTAGTCCGTCACTTTGCCACCTGGGCGCATCGATAAACAACGGCCCGTCACCGCTTGTGGCTTACCAAATAACACCAACGCCTGATCGACTAAATGCCCGCCTAAATCAAACCAAATACCGGCACCCACACCTGGGGTTTCTACGCGTACCCGAGGGCGAAAGCGATCAAAGTGGGATTCAAAACCATGAATTGGGCCCAAGGTGCCATCTGCCAGTAATTTGCGTAACGTTAAAAAGTCACTGTCCCAGCGGCGGTTATGAAATGGGATCAAGCACAGGTTATTAGTTTCAGCTAAGCGCATTAACTCTGTACCTTGATGCAGCTGAGTCACGGTGGGGTTTTCCATCACCACATGCAGCCCCAAGCTCAAGGCCTTGCGCCCTAACTCGTAGTGCACTTCGTTAGGAGCTGTGATCACCACTAGCTCTGCACCGGACTCGGCCAGCATCAGATCCACATCAGTGTACACAGCGACATTTGGCCATTCCTCTGCCGCCAGCTCTGGCTTAGAGGTGCTAATGGCGACCAGTTCAAAGTCCGCCAAGCTATCGATAAAAGGTAAATGAAAAATACTGGCAGACTGGCCGTAGCCGATAATGGCGGTTTTAATCACGGTTAACCTCGTTAAAAATCATATTTGTTATACCATCAGAGAAAACTGCCACTCAAGCAACACAGGCTCAAGTAGCACAGTAAAGTCGCGACAGTTAGTGTCTTACTCTAGCCTAACCTGATGTTGTCGATAAATCAGAATAAACTGACGCTTACCTTTTTATACCAGAATCGGTTAAGCCAAAATCATAAGCAGGCCTTATCATAAGACGCAAGCACAGCCACAGCTAAGGAAGCACTTTGATGGCATCTCGTTACACTTTATTACTGGCGGCGCTACGCAAGATATTACCCGCCGCGCGTATTATTACCGATCCTGCGCTGTGCTTAGCACTGGGCACAGACGCCAGCTTTTATCGACTGTTACCTAAAATGGTATTGCGCTTAAGCAGCACCGCAGAAGTTATTCAGGTACTTCAGCTATGTAGCGAGCACGCCATTCATTGCACCTTTCGCGCTGCGGGCACCAGTTTGTCGGGCCAAGCCATCTCCGACTCGGTACTGATCACCTTAACCGATGACTGGCGCGGCCACACCATGAGTGAAAACGGTCACCTCATTACTTTACAGCCAGGCGTAATAGGTGCACACGCCAATAAATATCTGGCACCGTTTGGGCGCAAGATAGGCCCAGATCCCGCGTCTATCAATAGCTGTAAAATTGGCGGCATCGCCGCTAATAATGCCTCTGGCATGTGCTGTGGCACGGCCCAAAATTCCTATCAAACCTTAGCGGGCTTAAGTGTAGTTTTAGCCGACGGTACCTATCTTGATACCCGAGACGAATTAAGCAAGGCGCGCTTTGCCCAGTTGCAGCCGCAGTTACTCAGTGGCTTACAAGCATTGCATCAGCAAGTGTTAGCCAACCCGGCCTTGAGTGAGCGCATCCGTCACAAGTACCGATTAAAAAATACCACCGGCTACAGCCTGAACGCCCTGCTAGATTTTACCGATCCCTTCGATATGCTGGCCCACTTGATGATTGGCTCCGAAGGCACGCTGGGCTTTATTAATGACATTAGTTACAACACGGTACCCGATCATGCCTTTAAGGCCTCTTGCCTTTTGGTGTATGCCGATATTGAAAATACCTGCTTGGCGGTCACCGAATTAGCCGACACTGCTGTTGCGGCAGTTGAGATAATGGACGGTCGCGCCCTGCGCTCCATTGCCAATCAGGCCGGTATGCCCGACTTTATTCAAACCTTAGATTTAGAAGCAGCGGCGCTATTAATAGAAGTACACGGCGCTACTCAAGCCGAGTTAGCGCAAAACTGCGCTCAAGCAATGGCCGCCATTGAGAGCTTCACACTGCTTGAGCAGGTAGCGTTCACGCAAGATACCAAGTTGTGCGCTAACCTGTGGGCCATGCGCAAAGGCATGTTTCCGGCGGTGGGAGCGGTACGTGAAACCGGTACTACTGTAGTAATTGAAGACGTAGCGTTTCACGTGAAACATTTAGCGGCGGCAGTGCGTAAGTTAACGGCCCTCTTCGAGCGGTTCGGTTATCACGAGGCCATTATCTTCGGTCACGCCTTGGCCGGTAATCTGCACTTTGTATTTACTCAAGGCTTCGATAACGAGACTGAGCGCCAGCGTTACGGTGATTTTATGGCAGCCGTCACTCAGTTGGTGGCCGTGGAATATCAAGGTTCACTCAAAGCCGAGCACGGCACGGGGCGCAACATGGCGCCCTTCGTTGAGTTGGAATGGGGGCAAGACGGCTATCGATTAGTGCAGCAGATAAAAGCACTGTTTGATCCTCAAGGCATTCTGAACCCAGGCGTGATTGTTAACGCAGATACCCAAGCGCATCTTAAAAACCTTAAACCCTTACCCGCCGCCGATCCGCTGATTGATAAGTGCATTGAATGTGGTTTTTGTGAGGCAGTCTGCCCCTCCAAGAATTTAAGCCTCACGCCTCGCCAACGAATAGTGCTCTACCGAGAGCTACAACGTCGCCAAACTAATCACGAGGTGATAGACGACAGCTTAGCTCAGGTGTTTGAGTATCATGGCGTCGATACTTGCGCGGCCACCGGCTTATGCGAGCAGCGCTGTCCGGTCGGCATTAACACTGGCGACATGATGCGCAAGCTACGCACAGCCCGCTATCAGAAGTTTCAGCCCATTGCGCGTTGGACGGCTCAGCACTTTGCCAGTACCACTAAGGCAGTAGGTATAGGTTTGAATACCACTAATCTGGCCCGCAAGTTAGTCGGCAACCAAGCCATGACTCGCGTGAATAGCAGCTTGCGTAGTGTTAGCCGTAACAAACTACCGATGTGGTTTCCTGAAATACCGGCGGCTAACTCGCATCAGCTGCAGAAAGAATTAACTAAGCAAAAGCAAAATCAGCCTCAAGGACTACCGACGAGCAGCAATAAAGTAGTGTATTTCCCCTCTTGTGCCAGCCGCACACTCGGCCAATCATCACAAGCAACCGATGCTCGACCCTTAACTGAAGTCACGTTATCGGTATTAGCCAAGGCAGGTTTTGAGGTCATCATACCGGCACAGCTGAATAGTCTGTGTTGCGGCATGCCCTATCAGAGTAAGGGTATGTTTGAACTGGCGGCGGATAAGATACAAGAGCTGGAAGACAGCTTGTGGCAAGCTTCGGAGCAAGGGCGATGGCCAGTACTGATGGACACCAGCCCTTGTGCCAAGTTGAGTAAAGATAGCTTTACCAAAAACTTAGCCGTTTATGAGCCGGTAGCTTTTATCTTGGAGCATGCATTAACACGACTGCAACTCTCGCCCCTTGATGAAACGGTAATGCTGCACATTACCTGCAGCAGCCAACGCATGGGCTTGGCCGATAAAATGTTAGCGTTAGCTAAGCTTTGTGCGACGTCGGTAATAGTGCCAGAGCACATCAGCTGCTGTGGTTTTGCCGGTGATAAAGGCTTTACCCTGCCCGAGCTTAATGCTTCGGCACTGGCTACCTTAAAACAGCAAGTGCCGTCAGGTTGCACACGAGGATTGAGTAACAGCCGCACCTGTGAACTCGGATTAAGCCATCACAGCGGCATCAACTATGAGTCCATTCTTTACTTAGTAGATGAAGCGTCCAAGAGCCGCGATACGCTATAAGCCGTACGCTGTAAGTTCAAACAAAAGACCGACCACGCCGTTGTGGCATGGTGCAGCAAAGCTATTGCTTTGCGGTGTCTATGTAGGCGATGCTTTAGCTTGGCAATGTGGCGCAGCCGCATATCAACACCGAGCTGTCATATATTTCGTATTTATCTTTAACGTATGACGTAAAGCGTATAGCTAAGTCATTTTAAGACCACATCTGTTAGCGGCACACAGCAGCAGGCTAACACTATACCGGCTTCGCGTTCGGTTGCGGATAACGCGGGGGCTGGCGGTTGTTCCACTGCGCCGGACACTAACTGCTGCTTACAACTGCCACAAATACCGGCTCGACAAGACCAAGGCAAGGTCATGCCTTGCTGCTCGGCCTGAGTCAGTAAGTCGCGCTGGTTATTGCCAGTAAAGCACTGTTCGCCAATTTGGATAGAGACTGCCAGTGTTTCACGTGAAACATCCTCGCTTTGCAGACTGCCAAAGTACTCTTGTTGTAACAGCGTTGCAGGTAACCCTAACGCTAATAACCAGCTGCGTGCTTGCTGCATAAAACCGGCTGGGCCGCAGAGATAGGTTTGGCGTGTTGGTAACTGTGGAATAGCCGCCAACTGCCCCAGCGTCAGTCGACCGCCCTCGCCTATTTGGGGTTGGGTAAGTACAAACTGCACAATCAGACCTGGATGGCTATCTGCCAATTGCCGTAATGCTGCGGCGGCAGGAATATCCTGCTCAGTCCGACACACATGAATAAACACCACATCATGTAACTGCTCGTTATCTGCTAATGCGCGGATCATCGATAACAGAGGCGTAATACCGGAGCCTGCCGATAACAGCAGATAACGCTCGGCGGGTTGCAGTACGAAGTCGCCGGCGGGTGCATGCGCCAATAACGTTTTACCCGGTTGAAAATGCTCTGCCAGCCAAGGCGATACTTTGCCATCGGGCTGGCGTTTCACGCTAATACCATAGCGTTCATCCTGAGTAGGACTAGAGCTTAGGCTGTAGTAGCGCACATGGCGCTGACCATCTATCTCTACGGCAATCGGCAGGTGCTGCCCCGCTTGATAGTTAGGTAGCGCTTTGCCATCGCTTGCCACTAACCAATAGGTTTCTATATCAGGGGTGAGCGCTTCCCGTGCCACGCAAATAAGCTCACGGCGCTTAGGTGCCGCATCAGGGTAAATGGCAGCACTCGCGTATTCTAAAACCTCAACCTTATCGCCTTGGCGGATGATGCCTTCATTAACGGCAATCAGGTTTTGGCCGAAATACACCTCGCCATCGCTGCCGTGTCGATAGCGCAGCAAGGTTGCTAACGGTTCTTTAAGCACATTAAAATGTTCCGTACCAGGCTCTATGGTGGTCATCACACAACGGCTACAAGGCTTGGCGACCACAAACTCCACGTCGCCAATACGAATTCGTCGCCAGCCATCCTCTTCAAACGCCCGCGTTTTTGATATCACCAGGTTCGGCCTAAACTGCGACATCTCAAGCCGCGCATCGGCGCGCAAGTTAAGATCTTGCAATGAGGCTTGTGAGATCAGCAGTAACGGATAACCATCGGCAAAGCTGACCGCCGTATTTATGCTTTCACGATAGCGCTGAGACTGCTCACCCAGCCAAATAAGTTGCACCGCCTCGCTCAAGAACTCACTAAACCACGCATCGTAATGAGGATGGGTACTGAGTGCGGTAAAAGTGTCGTCCCAAACGGTGGCGGTAACTGGCTGCTGCAAAAACTCACTATAACGTACGGCTAATTGGTGTTCGCCGCCGTGGGGTAAATTAAAGTGTAGATCTAAGCCGCCAGCGACCGGCTGCACCTGAATACCTTGTAATCGCGGATGCGTACGCGCGCTAATAAATCGGCCATCGGGCTTGGCGAGCATAAAGCGGCGATCACCCAGTAGGCCTTCATAAGTGACAAAAGCTTCATTTAAGGCTAATCCAGCCGCAGATTTCAAAGGGTACAGGTAGAGCTGCGTGATCACCGCCATAGAATTTGATCCTTATTGAGATTAAACGTTTACAAGCTCAGCTCAGAGGTTAAGGTTTGCGTACTAAAAGATAGCGCTAGGCGCCCAGCGCTGAGCTAAAATAAGACATCGTTCTTTGTTTTCCCTAGAGCTCGACGCTGAGCGCTTAGCGCTCTCTCTATAAAACCTAACCGGAGCAGCAGTCATGACTATAGAGCGCCAACAAATCAGCGAGCGTATGAGCCGCATCGTCAAACACAATGGCATCGTCTATTTGTGTGGCCAAGTGCCCAAAGATGCCAGTAAGGATATTACCGAACAAACGGTCACCATGCTGGATAAAGTAGACGAGTTACTATTAGTAGCAGGCTCAAGCCGCGAACACATGCTGACGGTCACTATATTTTTGAAATCCATGAAGGATTTTGCTGCCATGAATGCGGTGTGGGATGCTTGGGTACCGAAAGGCCACGCCCCTGCTCGCACCTGTGTGGAAGGTGCTATGGCGCGCGAAGAGTTACTGGTAGAAATATCGGTAACTGCAGCTGTTAAATAATAGTCTTATGCTATACGCCTTACGCTGTATGTTATTGCACTGACAAGAGGCCGCGACCGCTGGCCGGTTTTACGCAGTAAAACGAGAAGCTAAAGTAATGCCATAGCCCAGCCAAATAAAAAGCCCCGAACCGTTGGTTCGGGGCTTTTTTATTGCCGTCATCCTGACGCATGTCAGGATCTCGATTTTACTATTATATTTTAACCCGTTCCGCCTTCGGCGAAATGCGAGAGCAAGCGTTCGCCTACAAGAGCATGTTCTTTAACGTATGGCGTACAGCGTATAACGTACCGCTTGTTACACCACGCCTTGCTCTATCATGGCATCCGCTACTTTACGGAAACCAGCAATGTTAGCGCCCAACACTAGGTTGTTTGGCTCGCCAAATTCGGCCGCCGTTTGGCTGGCGTTCAGATAGATGTTTTTCATGATAACTTTGAGCTTTTCATCTACTTCTTCAAAGCTCCAGCGCTGCATACTGGCATTTTGTGCCATTTCCAACTGACTGGTCGCTACGCCACCTGCGTTGGCAGCTTTACCTGGGCCATAAAGGATTTTAGCGGCCAAGAATACTTCAACTGCATCTTGAGTAGAAGGCATGTTGGCACCCTCAGACACAGCGATACAGCCGTTAGCCACCAGTGCTTTCGCATCAGCTTCGTTAAGCTCATTTTGGGTCGCACAAGGAAACGCTAATTGAGCGCCAGTTAAATGCCACACCGCATTGCTATCGGCAGGATAATCAGCCACCGGAATAAAGGTCGCGTCAGGGTGCGCGGTTAAGTACTCATTCAAGCGAACGTGGCGTACTTCTTTCAGCTCTTTTAGCGTATCCAAGTTAATACCGGACTCGTGGTAAATAGTTCCGCTAGAGTCTGAACAGCTTACTGGGATAGCACCCAGCTGATACAGCTTTTCGATGGTATAGATAGCTACGTTACCCGCGCCAGAAACTAAGCAGTGTTTACCCGCTAAGGTATCGCCCTTCTCTTCTAGCATGTACTGAGCAAAGTAAACACAACCATAGCCAGTGGCTTCTTTACGCGCTAACGAACCGCCCCACAGCAGGCTCTTACCGGTAAATACGCCATCAAAATTGCCGGTTAAACGCTTATATTGACCGAACATATAGCCAATTTCACGTCCGCCTACCCCAATGTCACCCGCAGGTACGTCTGTGGTTGGGCCTATGTGGCGATACAATTCATTAATGAATGACTGACAAAAGCGCATGATTTCGGCGTCAGATTTGCCTTTAGGATCAAAGTTGGCACCGCCTTTACCGCCGCCAATTGGCAGACCGGTTAATGCGTTTTTAAAGATTTGTTCAAAACCGAGGAATTTGATGATGCTGGCGTTAACGCTGGGATGGAAACGAAGGCCGCCTTTGTAAGGACCTAATGCTGAGTTGAATTCAATACGATAACCTTTGTTAACTTGAATCTTACCCTGATCATCTACCCAAGGAACTCTGAACATCAGTTGGCGCTCTGGCTCAACAATACGTTCAATAATGGCATGCAGCTGATATTTTTTGTTAGTTTCAAGGATGGGCTGTAACGATTCAAGCACCTCCTCTACCGCCTGATAAAATTCAGCTTGAGCTGGGCTGGTCTGCTTGAGTTTGGTGATGGTGTTATGAATATACGTCACGATATCTTCCTTGTTATTTTTGGTACCACTTATGCTGGGATACTGCTGGTGGTTGAGACCCGCTTCTATTGAAATATGAATGCAGTTTTCGGTCAATGCCATTGATGAATTAAAGGTGGAATATTTGTGTTTTTTTATCATTTAATACCCCGTATTCCGCCTTACTGACCGCCGGTTTGACCACTTTAGTTAGACTAAAGTGGTCTTGCCAGGCTCTATCTTACACCGACTATTTAAGATGATGGTGCTAAAATCACCACTTTTTTATTTTATCAGGAGCAATATGAAGCAGGTAACCCTCTTGGTGGGCTCAACTTTGGGTGCGGCCGAAGATCTGGCGGCAGACTTAGCTGAGATCCTAGAACAAAATAGTTATCACACTGTTATTCACACTTCTCCCCAAGTTGATCACATCTTGATCAGCCCTGAGCATATCTTATTATTGATCTGTTCTACTCATGGTGCCGGAGATCTTCCGGAAAATATTCAACCTTTCTACCAGCAATTACTTGACCAAGCACCAAACTTAACCGGCCTTAACTACTTAGCCGTGGGTTTAGGTGATTCTGCCTACGATACTTTCTGCCAAGCCATACAAACACTGGATCATCAACTCAGCCAACTAGGCGCCATTCGTCTAGAGGATCAACTTAAGATAGACGTTAGTTTGGCCGATCCACCGGAGATGATCGCAAAAAAATGGCTCGATCTCTGGTTAACTAAGCAATAGATCTATTAATTAAGCCTCTTATGGGGATCGGTTCACGCATCTGATCCCCACTGTGGATAAATTCTTTCCACCAAGTTATCAACAGATCCCCTCCTCAATTTAGTGTTGTTATTAATCCCGCCCTTTTCGCCACCTGTGCATAACTATGCTTAAAACCAGTGTTAAACCTATAGTTATCCTCTTAATGAAATATCTCACTGGGGGCGCCTGTGCATAACTAGGCTAGTTACCCACGGGTCTAAGGGGATCTAACTAAAGGTTGTGCACAGGTAGAGATCGTACTTAAGCTTATGATCTTTAAGATCAAAAACGCCTTACTCACAGAAAAGAGGATCACTAGTAGTAGTCATAATAGAAGATCTCTCTAGAGATCTAAGATCTATTAAGCACAGCAAAGATCCTCTCGATCGCATTTCCATCTCAGTCGTAAAACAGCTAAAATGATCGGCCTTCGGGATCCTTACACCTGCTTGTTTCAAGAGTATCTGTTATGCATTATGAAGAATCGTTTGATGTCATCGTTGTTGGCGGTGGCCATGCCGGCACTGAAGCCGCCGCTGCCGCTGCTCGTATGGGAGCAAACACCCTGTTATTGACCCATAACATTGATACTTTGGGACAAATGTCCTGCAATCCCGCCATTGGTGGCATTGGCAAAGGCCACTTGGTCAAAGAGATCGACGCCTTGGGCGGGATCATGGCCATGGCTGCGGATAACGCCGGGATCCAGTTTCGTACGCTCAATGCTTCCAAGGGACCTGCGGTAAGAGCGACCCGTGCACAAGCGGATCGTCAGCTGTATCGGCAAGCCGTGCGAACTCGGTTAGAAAATCAGCCTAATTTAAAGATCTTCCAGCAAGCCTGTGATGACTTGATCCTTGAAGGCGAAACTGTGGTGGGTGTGGTTACCCAAACCGGCTTAAGATTTAGAGCCAAAACCGTAGTACTGACCGTGGGTACTTTTTTAAACGGCTTGATCCACATCGGTATGGATCATTACAAGGGCGGTCGTGCAGGGGATCCCCCTTCCACCGCCTTGGCTCAACGCTTACGTGAATTGCCGCTGCGTATTGACCGACTGAAAACCGGAACTCCACCGCGCATTGACGCCAACAGCGTGGATTTCTCGGTGATGCAAACTCAGCCTGGTGATAACCCGACTCCGGTATTTTCGTTTATTGGTAGCCGAGCCGATCAACCCAGACAGATCCCGTGTTACATCACCCACACCAATGAAAAAACTCATGATGTGATCCGCAAAAACTTGGATCGTAGCCCCATGTATGCCGGTGTGATCGAAGGGATCGGACCGCGCTACTGCCCGTCGATCGAAGACAAGATCATGCGCTTTGCTGATAAAACTTCGCACCAGATCTTCGTCGAGCCTGAAGGCCTAACTAGCACAGAGCTGTATCCAAATGGGATCTCGACCAGCCTGCCGTTTGATGTGCAGTTACAGATCGTACGTTCGATCAAAGGTTTTGAGCAGGCGCACATCATGCGACCAGGTTATGCAATCGAATATGACTACTTCGATCCACGAGACTTAAAGATCAACATGGAAAACAAGTATTTACATAACTTGTTTTTTGCCGGACAAATTAACGGCACCACGGGTTACGAAGAAGCAGCGGCCCAAGGTTTGCTGGCGGGCCTTAACGCTACGCTGCGCGCCTTTGGCAAAGAGCCTTGGTCGGCACGTCGTGATCAAGCCTATATGGGCGTGATGATGGATGACCTGTCTACACTGGGCACTAAAGAGCCCTACCGCATGTTTACCAGTCGTGCTGAATATCGCTTGCTGCTGCGTGAAGACAACGCCGATCTTCGCCTAACCGAAGCTGGCCGTGAACTAGGCTTGGTGAACGATCATCGCTGGGCGCTGTTCTGCGATAAAATGGAGCAGATCACTCAAGAAACCCAACGCCTGCGTGAGAACTGGATTAATCCGGTGCACGCGTCGGCTGCCAGCTTGAATGAATTACTAAAAACCCCGTTAAGCAAAGAACATACTCTGGAAGAGCTGTTACGCCGCCCAGAGTTGGACTACCCGACCTTGATGTCGGTGGACGGCATAGGTCCGGGTATCAGCCACGAGCAAGCGGCTGAGCAAGTTGAAATTCAGGTTAAATATGCGGGTTATATCGAGCGCCAGAAAGGCGAAATCGAAAAGCAGCTGCGCAATGAAAACACCCACTTGCCACTGGACTTGGATTACCAAGAAGTGCCGGGTCTGTCGACTGAGGTGATCATTAAGCTGAATCAAGCGAAACCTGAAACCTTAGGCATTGCCTCGCGTACTCCTGGCATAACACCGGCGGCGATTTCAATTTTGCTGGTTCATCTTAAAAAACGTGGCTTGCTGCGCAAATCAGCGTAAGACATTGGCGTAAATAAATAACATGAAAGAACAATTAACAAGCACCCTAACGCGCCTGCTGGCTCAAACAGAGCTGGTAGTCACCGAGCAACAAGTGGAGCAGTTGGTCACGCTGGTGACGCTGCTCAACAAGTGGAATAAGGCCTTTAATTTGACCTCGGTGCGTGACCCACTCGCCATGGTTGGCCGCCATATGGTCGACAGCTTAGTGGTTAGCCCCTATCTGGAAGGTACGCGCTTTATCGATGTGGGCACCGGTCCTGGCCTGCCCGGCTTACCGCTGGCCATCATGAATCCGGATAAAGAATTTGTGTTGCTCGACAGCCTCGGCAAGCGCATTCGTTTTATTCGTATGGTTATCCATCATTTAGGGCTGACCAACGTCACTGCCGTCGAAAGCCGCGTAGAGGCCTACCAGCCAGAACAAAAATTTGACGGCGTGTTAAGTCGAGCCTTCGCTTCACTGGATGACATGGTAAGCTGGTGCGCTCATCTGCTTAAGTCTGAAGGCCGCTTTTTGGCGCTCAAAGGACAATATCCAGAGCAGGAGCTACAATCATTGCCTGCTCACCTGCAGTTGGATAAGGTTTACCCCTTAATCGTGCCTGAGCAAGACGGAGATCGGCACTTGGTGGTGTTAAAGCAAGTTAGTCAGCCTAAGTAGTTGCTAACGCAGTGTAAAATCACCGTCCTGTAAAATTTAACCGCATAAGATCACAAAATCTTAGCTAGCCAATAGAGGTGTTCGGTGGGGAAAGTCATCGCCATTGCCAACCAAAAAGGGGGCGTGGGTAAAACTACGACCTGTGTCAACTTGGCAGCCTCCATGGCTGCAACCAAGCGCAAGGTACTGGTGATAGATCTGGATCCGCAAGGCAACGCCACTATGGCCAGCGGCATAGATAAATATCAGGTGCCTAACACCGCCTATGAGTTGTTAGTGGATCAAGTGCCCATCGAGCAAGTGGTTGAAAGAGAAACCAGCGGTGGCTATCACTTGGTGGCGGGCAATGGCGATGTGACCGCCGCCGAAATCAAGTTGATGGAAGTGTTTGCCCGCGAGACGCGACTGCGCACGGCACTGGCACCGGTGCGTGATTATTACGATTATATTTTTATCGACTGCCCCCCCTCGCTGAACCTGTTAACCGTGAACGCCATGTCTGCGGCGGATTCAGTATTGGTGCCCATGCAATGCGAGTATTTCGCGCTGGAAGGCTTAACCGCCTTGGTGGATACCATCAGTAAACTGGCGGCAGTGGTGAACCATGACTTAAAAATCGAGGGCATATTACGAACGATGTACGATCATCGTAATCGGCTTTCGAGTGATGTTTCTGATCAGCTTAAAACGCATTTTGGTGACAAGGTGTATCGCACCGTGATCCCGCGCAACGTGCGCCTGGCCGAGGCGCCGAGCTTTGGTCAGCCTGCCATGCATTACGATAAATCTTCTTTGGGTGCTAAAGCCTATTTGGCGCTGGCAGGAGAAATATTGCGCCGCGAAGAACTGTCTTTAGACTCTAATGAAACTTCGGAACAACTAGCATGAACATGAAACGACGGGGTTTGGGCAAAGGCTTGGATGCGCTACTTAGCACCAGCTCGGCGGCCAATGTGCGTCAACAGCAGGCCGACACGCATTCTCAACCCGATGCTCACGGTGAGCTGCAAAGTTTGGGGTTACATGAATTACGACCTGGTAAATACCAGCCGCGCCGCGATATGTCTCAGGTGGCACTGGAAGAACTGGCCACCTCAATTCGCCAACAAGGCATTATTCAGCCGATCATAGTGCGACCCATCAGTGAGGGCGGCTATGAAATCTTAGCCGGTGAGCGCCGCTGGCGAGCCGCACGCATGGCGGGGCTAAGCCAGGTGCCCTGCCTTATCAAAGACGTCGCCGACCAAGAAGCCATGGCCATTGGCCTAATAGAAAACATTCAGCGTGAAGACTTAAACGTGATCGAAGAATCGCGCGCTTTATCTCGTTTGATTGAAGAGTTTGGCTTTACTCATCTGTCGGTAGCCGAAGCCGTGGGCAAGAGTCGCAGTGCGGTTTCTAACCTTTTACGTTTGGCGCAATTAAACGACGAAGTGAAGCAATTGGTCGAACATGGCTCATTAGAAATGGGGCATGCCCGCGCTTTATTGGCCATTACCGGCGAGCAACAAACTGAATTAGCACGCTTTGTGGCGCAAAAAGGCCTCACAGTTCGTGAAACTGAGCGTTTGGTCAAACAAAGTCAAAACCCGAAAAAAGCGCCCCTTGAGCAACCCAGATCCTTGCTAATGAGCCAACTTGAGCAAGAAATTGGATCCAAACTCGGTGCTAAGGTAGAGATAAAGTCGACTAACAAAGACAAAGGTAAGCTAGTTATATCTTATAACTCTTTGAATGAGTTGGATAAAATCAGTCATTTCTTCGGGATTAATGACGAACTTGATCTGTAAGTTACTGGATGTAAACAAACAGTTAACATCCATGAGGAGTGGCTAAATGCCAGCAGTTAAGCTGTGAAAATAAGGGCTTACTGCAATTGCTTTTACGCCGAGCACGGGTATAATTTGACCTGCTTTTTGGGGGCTTAACTGACAACGCCTATCTATCTCGATATGTGTGGCCAATAAGCCCCTAACTGTATCAGGAGTTTTTGTGGAACAAATGAAGCAGTACCTGAGCGACAAGCAACTGGCGCTGGTGAGTTTGTGTTGTCAATTACTCTTGATTGTGGCCGTCGCTACCTTGTTTTTTTACTTACAGGGTGAGGCAGCCGCTCGTTCTGCCCTTTTGGGGGGCGGAATCTACTGGGTTCCCCAATGCTTGTTTAGCGTGCGTGTGTTTGCCTTTACGGCGAAGCAGGCAACGCCAAGCAGCGTGATGGCGGACTTTTACAGCGGGGCTGGGATTAAGTTTGGTAGCACTATCTTGCTGTTTACGATAGCGCTCAAGTTTATGGACGTGCTACACGCACCTCTGTTTGCTGCTTACATCACAGCATTGCTGATGCAGTGGATTGTTTCGTTCACTCTCAACAACCGTTACTAGGAAAACACATGGCTGCAACAGGAGATGTCTTAACTTCCCAAGATTATATCTCACACCACCTGACACATTTACAGGTTGGTTCGGGTTTTTGGGCGTTAAATATCGATTCTTTGCTTGTTTCCGTTGTCCTGGGAATGCTGTTCTTGTGGTTATTTCACAAGGTTGCTGTTCGTGCAACCAGTGGCGTACCCGGCAAGTTGCAATGTGCCGTTGAGCTGTTAGTGGGCTTTGTAGATACAGCCGTTAAAGACGTCTTCCATGGTAAAAGTAAGTTAGTGGCCCCGTTGGCGCTAACCATTTTTGTCTGGGTTTTCTTGATGAACGCAATGGACTTACTACCGGTCGACTTACTGCCTTATGGCGCACAATTGCTCGGTGTTCCTTACCTGAGGGTTGTTCCTTCCGCCGATGTTAACATCACCATGTCCATGGCATTTGGTGTGTTCTTTTTGATTATTTACTTCAGTATCAAAGAGAAAGGCGTGTCTGGCTTTGTTAAAGAGCTGACACTGCAACCACTAAACCATTGGTCAATGATCCCTGTTAACTTGGTGCTTGAGACCGTATCACTGATCGCTAAGCCTATCTCTTTAGGTTTGCGACTGTTCGGTAACATGTATGCGGGTGAGATGATCTTCATCTTGATCGCAGGCTTGTTGCCATGGTGGTCTCAATGGGCCCTTAATGTGCCTTGGGCGATTTTCCATATATTGATAATCACCTTGCAGGCTTTCATCTTCATGATCTTGTCCGTTGTTTACTTATCAATGGCGTCTGAAGAGCATTAATAATAAAAGATAACAATACTTTAACAAGCAGTCGTTAAACCGCTAATATTTGGAGAAATAAAAATGGAAATGATCTACATCGCTGCCGCCGTTATGTTGGGCTTCGCCGCTATCGCTGCATCTATCGGTATTTCTATGCTGGGTGGTAAGTTCATGGAAAGTGCTGCTCGCCAGCCTGACATGCTGCCAGCTTTGCGTACTAACTTCTTTATCGTAGTTGGCCTGGTTGACGCTATCCCAATGATCACTGTTGGTATGGCTTTGTACCTGATTTTCGCCGTTGCTGCTTAATGCCTCGGTCTGTTAATCAGTCTGTTAACTATTTTAAAGGAGAGTTGCGATGAATATGAACGCAACAATCCTCGGTCAAACGGTCGCCTTTATTGTCTTCGTTTGGTTTTGCATGAAGTTTGTATGGCCCCCGATTATGGGCGCCATTGAAGCTCGTCAGAAAGAAATCGCCGAAGGATTATCTTCAGCGGAGAATGCCAAGAAAGATTTGGCCCTGGCGAAAAATAATGCAGCCGAACAGTTAAAAGAAGCCAAGCTACAGTCTGCTCACATTGTTGAGTTGGCGAATAAGCGCAAGGCCCAGATCGTCGAGGATGCTACACGTGAAGCGCAAGCTGAACGTGAAAAAATTCTGACACAGGCTCAGGCTGAAGTTGAAGCCGAACGCAACCGTGTCAAAGAGGAACTGCGCAAGCAGGTTGCTGCTCTTGCCTTGGCGGGTGCAGAAAAAATCCTCGAGCGTCAAATTGATGCCGCTGCTAATAGCGACATTGTTGAGAAAGTAGTAGCTGAACTGTAAGGGACATAGAGCTATGGAAATGAAAACCATTGCTCGCCCCTATGCCAAAGCAGCTTTCGATTTTGCCGTTGAGAAAAAAGCGGTTGATAACTGGTTAACAATGCTGGGTTTTGCCGCACAAGTGGCAACCGACCCGCAAGTTGAAGACCTTATCAACAGCAATCTGAACGCGGAAAAGATGGCCGACTTGTTTTTGGCTGTCTGTGGCGATCAGCTCGATGAGCAAGGCCAGAACCTGATAAGGGTAATGGCCATAAACGGACGCTTGAGTGTGTTGCCAGCAGTGGTCTTAGAGTTTGCCGCACTGAAGGCAGAACAAGACCGGGAAGTAGAGGCCAATGTGGTTTCTGCCGCCAAACTGACTAAGCAACAAATGGCCAAGATTCAAGCCTCACTTGAAAAGCGCTTAGATCGCAAAGTGAAGCTGAATTGCAGTGTCGATAAAGCACTGATGGCCGGCATTATTATTACTGCCGGTGACTTAGTAATCGACGGAAGTGTTCGGGGCAGGCTGTCCCGCTTGGCTGAAACGCTGCAATCTTGATTGGGGAATAGAGCATGCAACTGAATTCAACTGAAATTGCCGAGCTGATTAAACAGCGTATCGAGCAATTCAACGTTGTCAGTGAAGCACGAAACGAAGGTACTATCGTCTCTGTAAGTGACGGTATTATCCGTGTTCACGGCCTTGCTGATATCATGCAAGGCGAAATGATCGAACTGCCAGGCGGCTTGTACGCTTTGGCATTGAACTTAGAGCGTGACTCCGTAGGTGCCGTGGTAATGGGTCCGTATACGGATCTGGCCGAAGGCATGAAGGTCCGTTCTACAGGTCGTATCTTGGAAGTTCCAGTAGGTCGTAACCTGCTGGGTCGTGTGGTTAACACCTTGGGTGAGCCCATCGACGGTAAAGGCGCCATTGTTGCCGATACCTTCTCTCCAGTAGAAATGATCGCACCGGGCGTAATCGACCGTCAATCGGTAGATGAGCCACTGCAAACTGGCTATAAAGCCGTTGATGCCATGATCCCTGTAGGTCGTGGTCAGCGTGAGCTGATCATCGGTGACCGTCAGGTTGGTAAAACTGCCTTAGCAGTTGATGCCATCATCAACCAGAAAGACTCTGGCGTTAAGTGTGTGTACGTGGCCATCGGCCAAAAAGCGTCCACCATCTCTAACGTAGTACGTAAGCTGGAAGAGCATGGCGCACTGGCCAATACTATCGTAGTAGTGGCTTCTGCTTCTGAGTCTGCAGCACTGCAGTACTTGGCGCCTTACTCCGGTTGCGCCATGGGTGAATTCTTCCGTGACCGCGGTGAAGATGCACTGATCGTATACGATGACCTGTCTAAACAGGCCGTTGCTTACCGTCAGATCTCACTGTTGCTGCGTCGTCCGCCAGGTCGTGAAGCTTACCCAGGTGACGTTTTCTACTTGCACTCCCGTCTGCTAGAGCGTGCCTCTCGCGTATCGGTTGAGTATGTAGAACGTTTCACCAAGGGTGAAGTGAAAGGCAAAACCGGTTCTTTGACCGCGTTGCCTATCATCGAAACTCAAGCCGGTGACGTATCTGCGTTTGTACCGACTAACGTAATTTCCATCACCGATGGTCAGATTTTCTTGACCACAGAGCTGTTTAACTCAGGCATTCGCCCTGCTGTTGATCCAGGTATCTCTGTATCTCGTGTTGGTGGTGCTGCACAAACTAAGCTGATCAAGAAACTGTCAGGTGGTATTCGTACTGCGTTGGCTCAGTATCGTGAACTGGCAGCCTTTGCTCAGTTCTCTTCCGACCTCGATGAAGCCACGCGCAAGCAGCTGAGCCACGGTCAGAAAGTAACTGAGTTGATGAAGCAGAAGCAATACCGTCCTATGTCAGTTGCTGAACAAGGCTTAGTACTGTTTGCTGCTGAACACGGCTATCTGGACAATGTTGAGCTAAACCTCATCACTACGTTCGAAGCTGCCCTGCTCGCTTACGCCGATTCAGAACATGCTGCCACCATGGCAGACATCAACCAGAAAGCCGACTACAACAAAGACGTTGTGGCTCAGCTGACTGCGTTGCTGGATAGCTTCAAGGCTACCCAGTCCTGGTAACCATGTGGCAGCGTTTGCTGCCACTTGAATTGGAGAAGCGACATGGCCGGCGCAAAAGAAATACGTAGCAAGATCGGGAGTGTTAAAAACACTCAGAAGATCACCAGCGCTATGGAGATGGTGGCCGCCTCGAAAATGCGCAGAGCGCAGGAACGAATGGTCCACAGCCGCCCATACGCTGAAACCATACGCAATGTGATCGGTAACGTCGCGCAAGGTAACTTGGAATACAAGCATCCTTACATGGACGACCGTGACGTTAAGCGCGTTGGTTTTATTATTATCTCAACCGATCGGGGCCTGTGTGGTGGCCTGAACACTAACCTGTTCAAACAAGCTCTCATGAACATGAAGGCTTGGTCCGATCAAGGTGCAGAAATTGATCTGGGCCTAATCGGTAGCAAGGCGGTCGGCTTTTTTAAACGCTATGGCGGTAAAGTCATTGCCTCAAAGAGCGGTTTGGGTGATAACCCATCGCTGTCTGAGTTGATTGGCTCCGTCACCGTGATGCTTGAAGCGTACAACACGGGTGAAATAGACAGACTGTATTTGGTGTACAACAAGTTTGAAAACACCATGATCCAGACACCCACGATCGATCAACTGTTGCCCTTACCCGCCGCGGAAGAAACGGTGGCCACCCACAGCTGGGATTATATTTACGAACCCGATCCTAAGTCTTTATTAGACAAGCTGTTGGTACGTTTTGTGGAAGCACAAGTGTATCAGGGCGTGGTAGAAAACCTCGCCAGTGAGCAGGCTGCACGTATGGTGGCAATGAAAGCCGCTACCGACAACGCCGGTGACATGATAGACGAGCTGCAATTGGTGTATAACAAAGCCCGTCAGGCTGCGATTACCCAAGAGCTAAGTGAGATTGTTGCTGGGGCCGGTGCCGTATAAAGGCAAGGGTATTCAAAGGTTTAGAGGATTCGACATGAGTAAGGGTATCATAGTCCAAATCATCGGCGCCGTAGTAGACGTGGAATTCCCGCAAGATGGAGTTCCTCGCGTTTATGAAGCGCTGAAGATCACGACTGAAGGCCAAAGCCAGGGCATCGTCCTGGAAGTGCAACAGCAAATTGGCGGCGGCGTTGTACGCTGTATCGTTATGGGTTCTTCCGACGGCTTGCGCCGTGGGCTAGAAATTGAGCGCACCAACAACCCAATCAAAGTACCAGTAGGTGTTTCGACGTTGGGTCGTATCATGGACGTGCTGGGTAACCCAATCGACGAGAAAGGTCCTATCGGTGAAGAAGAGCGTTGGTCTATCCACCGTTCAGCTCCTACCTACGAAGAGCAGTCAAACAGCTCTGAGTTGTTAGAGACCGGCATCAAGGTTATCGACTTGGTTTGTCCGTTCGCCAAAGGCGGTAAAGTAGGTCTGTTCGGTGGTGCCGGTGTAGGCAAAACCGTAAACATGATGGAACTTATCCGTAACATCGCCATCGAGCACAGTGGTTACTCTGTATTCGCCGGTGTGGGTGAGCGTACTCGTGAAGGTAACGACTTCTATCACGAGATGACTGATTCTAACGTTATCGATAAGGTATCGCTGGTATACGGTCAGATGAACGAGCCACCAGGAAACCGTTTGCGCGTAGCACTGACCGGTCTGACCATGGCGGAAAAATTCCGTGATGAAGGCCGTGACGTACTGTTCTTCGTAGATAATATCTATCGTTACACCTTGGCCGGTACTGAAGTATCTGCACTGCTGGGCCGTATGCCTTCCGCAGTAGGTTATCAGCCAACACTGGCTGAAGAGATGGGTATCCTGCAAGAGCGTATCACTTCAACCAAGACAGGTTCTATCACGTCTGTGCAGGCGGTATACGTACCTGCGGATGACTTGACGGATCCGTCACCTGCTACTACGTTTGCTCACTTAGATGCGACCGTAGTATTGAGCCGTCAGATTGCTGCTTTGGGTATCTACCCAGCCGTTGATCCGTTGGACTCAACCAGCCGTCAGCTGGATCCACAGGTTGTGGGTGAAGAGCATTACGCGGTAGCCCGTGGCGTTCAGACTGTGTTACAGCGTTATAAAGAGCTGAAAGACATCATCGCCATCTTAGGTATGGATGAGCTGTCAGAAGACGACAAGCAAACCGTATCTCGCGCCCGTAAAATCGAGCGTTTCCTGTCTCAGCCTTTCTTCGTGGCAGAAGTATTTACCGGTGCACCGGGCAAGTACGTGTCATTGAAAGATACCATTAGTGGTTTTAAAGGTATTTTAGACGGTGATTACGACTCGTTGCCAGAGCAGGCGTTCTACATGGTTGGTTCAATCGACGAAGCCGTCGAGAAAGCCAAGAAGCTGTAAGCCGCGAAGGAGAACCTGATGAGCAATTTTCGCTTTCATCTCGACATTGTCAGTGCCGAAGAGTCTTTATTCTCTGGCATTGTGCAAGCGGTCACGGTTTCCGGCTCTGAGGGTGAATTGGGGATCCGTTACGGACATGCCCCCTTGTTGACATCGATTCGTCCAGGCCTAGTGCAATATGTCACTGAGTCTGGTCAACAAGAAGTTCTGTATGTTTCTGGCGGTATGTTGGAAGTACAGAACAGCAGTGTCAAAGTATTAGCCGACACTGCTATTCGCGCCGAAGATCTGGACTTAGCCAAGGCTGAAGAAGCCAAACGAGCGGCAGAAGCTAAGTTGCAAAGTTCCTCTCATGATGTGAACTATGCCGAAGCGGCCGCCGATCTGGCTCGCGCCATGGCACAACTGCGCGTGTTGCGGTTGCTGAAAAGATAACGTGCGTATTACTCGCGCGTAAAAAAGCGACCTTAGGGTCGCTTTTTTTTTACAAAAAAACCAAAATGGCTTAAATCAAGTGAGGCGAGAGGTGTGAAGCGTAAGGTGGAGAGCCTGCCGCGTATTTACACCTCACTCCTCACTATTTACGCCTCACATAAGGTAATAAATCCAATGACAACACAGGCTGTGATCTTAGCGGCGGGTAAAGGCACCCGTATGCGTTCTTCTTTACCTAAGGTGCTGCATCCGGTGGCAAACCGTCCCATGGTGAGCCATGTGATAGCGGCAGCTCAAGCCTGTGCGGTAGACGGCATTCACTTGGTATATGGCCACGGTGCCGAGCAATTAAAAGCGCGTATTACTAACGCAGATTTAAGCTGGGTGCATCAGGCAGAACAGCTAGGCACCGGCCATGCGGTGGCAGTGGCATTACCTGAAATTGCCGATAACGATAATGTATTAGTGCTCTATGGCGATACGCCGTTATTACAGCCAGATACCTTAAAGGCGCTGTTGACCGCCAAGCCAGTGGGCGGCGTGGGCCTGTTAACGGTAAAGTTGGATAACCCCAGCGGTTACGGTCGTATCGTGCGCGAGCATGGCAAGGTAGTAGGCATAGTTGAGCAGAAAGATGCTAACGCCGAGCAGTTGCTGATTAACGAAGTGAATACCGGCGTGCTGGTTGCCGAAGCAGGTTTATTAAAGCGCTGGTTGGCTGCCTTGAATAACAATAACTCCCAGGGTGAATATTACCTGACCGATATCTTCGCCATGGCCCATCAAGACGGCTGTGAAATTGCCACCGTGCACCCTGCCAGCACCGCCGAGGTGGAAGGTGCCAACGACCGAGTACAGCTGGCCGGTTTAGAGCGTGCTTATCAAAAAATGCAGGCAGAGCGCTTAATGCGTGATGGCGTGACCTTGCTGGACCCAGCTCGTTTCGACTTACGCGGTGAGCTAACGGTGGGTGAAGAAGTGACCATAGATGTGAACGTCATTATCGAAGGTAAGGTAACTTTAGGTAACCGCGTGGTTATTGGTGCCGGCGCCATCCTGAAAGACTGCGTGATTGGTGATGATGCCGTGATTAAGCCCTATTCCATTATCGAACAAGCCGAGTTAGGCCGTGCCAGCTCTGCCGGCCCGTTTGCGCGTTTACGCCCAGGTGCGGTATTAAGTGCAGATGCTCACGTGGGTAACTTCGTGGAAATCAAAAACACCCGCCTCGGCAAAGGCTCCAAAGCTGGGCATTTAAGCTACTTAGGTGATGCCGAAATTGGCGACGGTGTGAATATTGGTGCCGGCACCATTACCTGTAACTACGATGGCGTAAACAAGTTTCAAACTATCATCGAAGACGGCGTGTTCGTCGGTTCCGATACTCAGCTTGTGGCTCCAGTGCGTATCGGTAAAAACGCCACCTTGGGTGCGGGTTCAACCGTCACCAAAGACGTGGCTGAAAATGAGCTGGTGATCACCCGCGTCCCCCAGCGCCATATTAAGAACTGGCCAAGACCCGTGAAGAAATAGCTTAAAAGCAGCCATACGCTTTACGCGATACGCTGTATGTGAAACATAAAAAACGCGGCTGTGAATTTCACCGCCGCGTTTTTTATGTACTAGCAGTGTTCGCCTACCAGTGAAAGCCCAAAAGCGAGATCCTGCTGTGCAGGCTTTCGCGGCTAAAGCGCGCGACTACATTCGTGTAGTATCTGAATATCGACGCCGCTGGTTTGGCTCTTACCCATTCCTGATTACCCATAATGATCAGCCATATCTCAATAGTTATTAATGAACAAATTCAATAACTTACAGAGTGACTCACGCCTATTCTCTTGTAGGAGCCAATTTATTCGGCTCGGTTTTATGTTTTGGTTTAAATCTAAACCTCAGTAACAGCCAGCAAAGCTGGCCAGCCGAATGAATTGGCTGCTACAAAACCCAGACCATTTGACCTTGGAGCCAGACCGGCAGCTACAAAAGAACAAACTGAAACAGGGCGCATAATAGCTGAGGTTCATAAGTAATCAGGTACCCATTAAGGTATCTTTCAGAGCTGATCCCTATTTTTCCGTGTTCTTCCGTGGCAAAAGTGTTTTGGTGTGATGTTTAAATAGTTCCACCTGCGGCGTAATGCGAGAGCAAGCGTTCGCCTACAAAATACCTGTTTGTCTTTAGCTAGGCGCTTGGTGCTGGGCGCTCGGCGCTGCTCTTATTCCAAATGCCCAATAATCACATCCATCAGCTCGTTGGTGATGTCTGTTTGTCGCACGTAGTTTAGCTCGCCTTTTACTTCTTCTAAACGCTCATCCACCGATTGCTCAGCTTGTTGCATTAGCGCCAGCCGCGCGGCATTTTCGGTGACCATGGCTTCTGCGGCGGCGCCAAAGATGCTGGCAAATAAGTAATTACGCAGCAGTGCCGACAATAAGGTGTCGGGCGGCAAATTGTAATCCGGTAAGGATCGCGAATCCCAGCGTTTTGGCCGAGCTAATAAGCTGGGATCCAATGGCAATAACGCCTGAATATGCGGATCCCGCAGATGATGCTCGGCTCTTTGAGTAAAGGCTAAGCCGACTGCCGTGCTATTGACGGTAGAGCTATGTAAACCCTTAGCCTGACTAAAGGCTTCGATACGTGTCACTAGCTCGGTGGCCAGCCGGCCAATGCCATCGGCGGAAGCGGGCGGCAGCAGCACGGCCTCGGGAATTAAGCCTCGTGCTTGTAAGGCATCGCTCATTTGCGCGCCCACGCACAATAAGGTGAGCGGCTGCGGCTTATGTTTAAGATCTAGCTCATGTTTAAGGCCCTGCTCAATCTCAATAGCATATTGATGCACCTGCTCGGCCAGCAGTTCATTGTAGCCGCCACATAAGCCGTGATCCGAGCCAAAGACCACCAACAGTTGTTGGCTAATTTGCGTCGTTGAACTTTGCAAAGGGCCGGTCTGTAAGGGTCCGGTGCGATAAGCAAAGGCGGCAAAGCCTTGCACTAAGGTGTGTCGATATTCAGCAATCGCTTGTGCCGCTTGCTCGTAGGGGCTGGCATTAATCGCCGACAGCGTCTTCATGGTGTGCACTATGCTGCGAATACTGGTCAGCGTAGCCTGTTGTCGAGTGAGAAACTCCAGCGTCTGCGCCATTATTCACTCCTTTTAGTGGTCAGGCAGGTTGGCTGGTCTATATCCGTGCCCGCTGCCGCCTCATTACTCTCAATACGCATCTGCTCAACCACGGCTCGGGCCATGGCCAGGATCCCTTGATGATGGTGTTCGTCGAGGGCTTGATTGGCCGCCACGCGTTGCGCCACCTCCGGTAATTGTTGCAATGCCGTCCTGCGTACTTGCTGCATGGCGGCACTGGCGACAGTTTCACTTAAGCTATCAAACACCCCAGCCATGGCAGAAATTAGCACGGCTAATTGCTCCAGCACCGATTGCGGATCCCGCTCCGCTTGGCGCAAGGAGTTACGCACCGCCGCGCCACGGGTTAAGCGCGCCTTGGTGGCATCGTCTAAGCGGGTACCAAAGCGGGCAAAGTCTTCTAACTCTTCAAACTGCGACAAGGTGACCCGTAAGTTACCGGCCACGCCTCTGAGTGCCGGCTCTTGCGCCTTACCGCCGACTCGTGACACCGATAAGCCCAAGTCCACCGCCGGAAACTGGTTTTTACGCACTAAGCGTGGCGAGAGATAGATTTGACCATCGGTAATGGAGATCAAGTTAGTGGGGATATAAGCCGATAAGTTTTCGGCTTGAGTTTCTACTACCGGTAACGCGGTAATGGAGCCGCCACCCGCCTCTTGGGTGAACTGTCCGGCGCGCTCCAGTAAGCGAGCATGCACATAAAAGATATCGCCAGGAAAGGCTTCACGACCCGGTGGGCGACGTAGCAAGAGTGATAGCTCGCGGTAGGCCCGAGCATGGTGGGTCATATCATCGAAGATAATCAGTACATCTTTGCCCTGCTGACAAAAGTGCTCGGCCATGGTCATGGCCGCATAGGGAGCTATGTAAGCCAAGCCCGGCGCTTCTTCATCACCGGCGGCCATAACTATACTGCGCGCCAGCATATTGCCCTGCTCAAGGGCACGGATCACGCGCGCTACCGCATCGCCGCGCTGGCCAATGGCACAATAAATACAGACCACGTCGGTATTGGCCTGATTAAGAATGGCATCCACTGCGAGTGAGGTTTTACCGGTTTGGCGGTCACCAATAATTAGCTGGCGCTGGCCCATGCCCACCGGAATGGCCGCATCGATGGCGGTCATACCACTCGCCAAGGGCCGTGCGATGGCCGAACGGCTTAAAATACCCGGCGCTTGCGCTTCTATAGGCTGTATTAATGTGGTGGCAATGTTGCCTAAGCCATCTTTTGGTCGGCCCATGGCATCCACTACTCGGCCTAACAAGGCGCTGCCTACCGGCACACTCACTACTTTGCGCGTGCGCCGTACCGGTTCGCCTAAATTGATCAACTCCGAGGGGCCTAATAAAATTACGCCTAAGCGGTCGGGCTCAAGATCCAGCACTATACCCAGCACACCACAGTCAAACAGCAATAATTCGTCTGCAAGTGCGCGCGCCAGTCCAGAAACGATAGCGATACCATCGCCCACTTCGCTTACCTTGCCCACTTCGGTGATCACCGGTGCTGGCGTGGGCACGTCGGCCAAGCTATCGAGCCAGTGAGCAAACTGTGCATCATCCTCTTTGCTAGATAAGTGGCTAGATACGGCGTCAGATAAGTTATTAGTTAACGTTGAAGAATTATTCATGGCGTTTACTTAACTGGTTTTCCAGTTCATCGGTGTAACTATCCAGAGTCCAGGCCACTTGCGCGCCGCCCACCCGCAGTATTAAACCGGCCGCTTGTTCGGCGTCGGAGATAAAGCTTAAGGTAAGTTGCGGCAGCAGTTGTTTAAGATCGGTGCGTAATTGGTCTTGATCGGTCAAGCTCAAGGGCTCGCGGGTGCAGGCTTGCGCTTGGTCTGTATCGCCAGCCGCATCAATTAAGTCGCTGGCCAAGGGCGCCAGCCGCTTGCCCACATGGCGCACGATAGCGGCTTCCAGACTTTCATCTGCCAAGTCATGTAAGGCCTTACGGGTGAGCGTTAACAACGCCTGTTCGCCATTACGCTGCAATTGTTGGCTAAACTTTGCGCGCTCGGCGCTTAAAAAGCGCTGCCAGTCTTGTTGTTCTTGCTCAAGCTTGGCGCGTGCCTCGCTTAATAAGGCATCTCGTTGTGCCTTGGTATTATTTAGTGCATCGGTAACCAGCAGTTCTTTATCTTCATGTAACTGTGCTTGCTGGCGCTGGTACTCTGCCTTAACGGTGTTAGCTTGTTGCTCGGCAATGCCCGCTTCGGCCATGCGTTTGGCAATCTCGGCTTCTCGGGCATCTATGCCATCGAGGATAGGCCGATAAAGAAAGCGTTTTAGCAGCCAGACTAACAGTAAAAAGTTAGCCATTTGCGCTAGTACGGTGATCCAATCAATGGACATCTTGTTACCTTACTAATTAAAAAAGTTAGCCGCCTGTGGTGACCTTTACCGCATCCCAAAACGGGTTGGCGAAAATCAAAATCATCGCCACTACGAAACAATAAATGGCGGTAGACTCAATCATTGCCAAACTCACAAACAAGGTGCGCGATAAGGTAGGCGCGGCATCCGGTTGTTGAGCGATGGCGGCAATGGCCGACGCTGCCGCTCGGCCTTCACCCAGTGCTGGGCCAATGGAGCCGATGGCCACCGTAATACCGGCGGTGAAGATAGAAACACAAGCAATGGCAATAATAGCGATATCTGTCATAAGGAGTCCTGTTGCAAAGGTTTGGTTGATTTTTCGGTAGCAGAAGAAATATAAACGGTCGCCAAAATGGCAAAAATGTACGCTTGAATAAGCCCGGTCAGTAAGCCCAGCATGTCCATCAGTACCGGAAAGAAAAACGGCGCTATGCTGAGCAAAATAGCCACTATCACGCCGCCACTCATCACGTTGCCATAAAGGCGCACCGCCAAAGAAATACCACGGGAAAATTCGCCGATTATATTAAACGGCAGCATCACGATAGAGGGCTGAATAAAGGTTTTCAGGTAGTGTTTAACGCCATTACTGGCGATGCCGAATAGCGGCACCGCCAACAACACCGACAGCGATAACGCCATAGTGGTGGATAAAGACGAGGTCGGTGGCTTAAAGCCCGGCACTACAGTCAGCAAGTTAGAGACGGCAATAAACAAGAATAAGGTGCCGGCAAAGTACAACACGTGACGCGCCGACTTTAAGCTGATCTCTTCAATCTGACCTTGAATAGTCTTTACTATCACCTCTAATAAGGTGCGCCAGCGATTGGGCGGCACATCGGGTCGTAAGTTACGAGTTACCAACCAAGATGCGACCACCAACAGCGCCATCACCAGCCAGGTATTGACGATAGTGGCATTCACCGCCCAACTGCCGAGGGTGAACATAAGCGTATCATCCGGTGTCATCTGCATAAGATTTTCCTTTGCATCAATTATTGCCTCGCATCTAGGATTCCTTTATCTGTGGTTGCCGCCAAGATGGCGCGTCGAGCGCGACGTATCGACACTGCGCGCACCACAAAAAAGGCCAATACATAACCGAACAAGGGCCATAAGCTGGCGCTCACTGCCGCCAACGCAAAACCCACACCCAATAACAACGCCATGCGTAATACAAAGCTCATTAATAAGGTGCGGGCGGGGTGCGGTGCGTCAAGTGCCTGGGTGATGCCATAATTTAGGCCCCAAAAAAAGCTCGTGCTTACCGCTATACCCAGTGCTAAACCCAGTATTAACTCCAGCGCTATGCCCAGCTCCAATAGTGGCCAGTTCGCTATCATCATGGCTGATCCTTAGGTGACTTTTGGTGTTGTTTGCTGTCTTCTTTATTAATCCAATTCCAAGCGATAATGCCGCCGATCATAATGCCACCCAAGATCAGCGCCATCGGCCATGAAAAAGACTGCGGCGCGACCTTATCCAGCCACACCCCTAAAAAGGCACCACCCACCGTGGGCACGGCTATGGACCAGCCAATAATGCCGAAGGTACTAAAGCCGTGTAGTGGGCTTAAGTTTTTGCTGCTGCGCGCTTGCTGAGTGCGCTGGGCACTGCGGCGCATGGCTTCGGCGGCTTTATCTTGTTCTTTTTTAGGCTTGTTCATCATTCTTTACTCATAGCTGGTTGCATACCGTTCTTACTTATAAAGAAGGTTTTCGCAAGTCACCGAAGCGACGCACTATATTGGCCTCTAAGCGCGATAAGGCAGAGCGCGCCACCCTTTCCTCTTCATCGACGGCGAAGAAGTGAGTGTTCACTAATTCATTGATGGCTGCGAGTGACTCACCTTGTAGCCCACGTTGGATGGCGATATGCACGCGATGGTCTTTCTTCACTAAGATGCCCTCATCGACCGCAAAAAAGAGCTCACCGCCGGTTTCATCGGTGACGATCAGTATCGAGGGCACCAAGGCGGTCACAAAATCTGTATGGTTAACCAATAGTGTAAAGGCGCCATTGTGGGCGGTGGCAAATACCTTACGGGCCGTGCCGGAAAATAAGGCGCGGGTGGGCAGGCGCAGCTCAACCTGCAATAGTGTTACCTGCCCTGTCGCTACGCCCTGTTCTTTCACTAACCCCTGCTCTGCCTGCTGACTCATACTCACACCTTTTGCTCCAACCCTGCCGGTTTCAAGTCGGCCAGTGAACCTATCATGTAGTAATCCATTTCATTATCGTCGAACTGAGTTTGGTTTAAGATGGTTTCACAGCCCGCCAAGGTCTCGCTAATCGACACCCGCTTACCGCCGGTGCCGGTGAAAGAGCCGGTAGTGAAAAATGGCTGGGTTAAGAACCGCTCTAAGCGCCGTGCGCGCGCTACTACGGCGCGATCGCTGGCGGATAACTCTTCCATGCCGAGCATGGCAATAATATCGCGCAGCTCTTCATATTCCGCCAAGGTGCGGCGCACCGCGCGGGCAATATCATAATGGCGCTGGCCTACTACGGCGGGCGTGAGCATCACAGACGCCGATGCCAGTGGATCTACCGCCGGATATAAGCCTTCACTGGCGCGTTTACGAGACAACACCACGGAAGCGGAAAGATGCGAGAAAATATGCGCGGCAGCGGGATCGGTAAAGTCATCGGCCGGCACATACACCGCCTGAATAGAGGTAATGGCCGCCTTGTTGGTAGAGGTAATGCGCTCTTGCAGTGACGCCAACTCGGTGGCCAACGTCGGTTGATAGCCTACGCGCGAGGGCATGCGGCCTAATAAGCCGGACACTTCAGAGCCCGCTTGCACAAAACGAAACACATTATCTATAAGCAGCAGTACGTCTTGCTGTTGCACATCTCGAAAGTACTCGGCCATAGTGAGTGCAGACTTACCCACCAAGAAGCGCACTCCTGGCGCTTCATTCATCTGGCCAAACAGCATCACGGTTTTATCGCGCACCCCGGCCTCGCCCATTTCACGATATAACTCTTCTGCTTCTCGTGAACGCTCGCCAATGCCACAAAACAAACTCACCCCTTGATAATGCTGCACCGTATTATTAATCAGCTCGGTAATTAATACGGTTTTGCCCACGCCGGCGCCGCCAAAGAGGCCGGTTTTGCCGCCGCGCTCGATGGGCGATAGCAGGTCGATGGCTTTAATGCCGGTTTCTAATATTTCACTGTGCACCACCCGATCCGCTAATGGCGGGGGGTCTTGATGAATGGAGCGCCGCTCGGCGCCTTCAATGGCGGGTTTATTATCGATGGGCTCACCAAACACATTGAGCATACGGCCTAATACTGCATCTCCTACCGGCACCTGAATCGGCGCGCCTGTGGCGACTACTGGCATCCCTAAACCTAAGCCTTGCACGCTGCTTAATGACATACAGCGCACCACGCCGTTATCAAGCAATGACGCCACTTCCATGGGAATTCTTTCTGTAGTGCCGTCGCCGGCATACAGCAAGTCATGAATACGAGGCGCAATATCAGAAAAGTGCACATCCACTACGCCGCCACGAATTTTGATGACTTGGCCACTGTTAGTTTGTGTGAGATTAGGCTGCGTTAGCTCTGACTGTACTGAGCTTGGTTGCGAATGAGGAGTGCTTAAAACCGACATTATGATGGCCTTCTTAAACATCTAACTACTTAATTAAACTAGGTAAAATCCTAGGTTAGGAGTGTGAGTATAGCGTAAATTAGGGACTTATAATTTACGCTAGATCATGAACTACTCCATCTTATCTGGCTCAGAGTCTAGGCTAGCTTACAGCGCCTTAATCCGTATTTTATTTACTATTGCATAGTGAAGGTTGCAGCCGTGCTTTCATCTTAAAGCGCTAGCGGTATTAACACTTGCTCCGTTATCTTTTGATCTGCTAGTATTTTGTTTCGATTCGAAACTTAAAGCATACATGTCGAAACCAAAAATCCACACTGCTAAGCCGAGCGCTCACGTTGCTAAGCCTAATACTCAGCAGCGTCGCCATACTATAATTGCGCTGTTAAACGAGCAGGGTGAAGTGACGGTAGACGAGTTAGCCCAACGCTTTGCCACCTCCGAAGTGACCATTCGTAAAGATTTAACTGCACTGGAGAACAACGGCCTCTTACTGCGCCGTTATGGGGGTGCCGTGCTGGTGCCCAGTGACATGGTCGCCGAGCGCATCAACGAGCCGATATCTCCACAAAAACAGGCCTTAGCCAAAGCTGCCGCCGAGCGTATTCGCGATCATAATCGCATTATTATCGACAGCGGCAGCACTACTGCTGCTTTGCTGGGTGAGCTGGCTCACAAGCGTGGCTTGGTAGTGATGACTAACTCACTAATGGTCGCCAATGCGTTGCGTGAGTTAGAGCCTGAACCCACTTTATTGATGACAGGCGGCACTTGGGATGCCTCTTCTGAGTCCTTTCAAGGACAGGTAGCCGAACAGGTACTACGCTCTTATGATTTCGATCAGTTGTTTATTGGTGCTGACAGTATCGATCTGGAGCGTGGCACGACGACTTTTAACGAGCTAACCGGGTTATCTCGGGTGATGGCTGAGGTAGCGCGAGAAGTGGTGGTGATGGTGGAGTCAGATAAAATTGGCCGCAAGATCCCCAACCTTGAACTGCCTTGGTGCGCTATTCATACCCTAGTGACTGATAGTGGTATTTCGGCCGAGCAGCAACAACATCTAGAACAAAAGGGTATTAACTTAGTTATTGCCCCTAAATCTTAAGGAATTATCTATGTGCGGAATTGTAGGGGCAGTAGCCCAGCGTGATGTGGCAGAAATCTTAGTAGAAGGGCTGCGCCGTCTTGAATATCGCGGTTACGACTCGGCGGGCGTGGCCATCATTCAAGCCTCTGGCCAATTAGGCCGCTTGCGTGAGCTTGGCAAGGTACAAGCATTGGCCAGCGCACTCGAAGCACAGCCGCTAGCCGGTGGTACGGGTATTGCCCATACCCGTTGGGCGACTCATGGCGAGCCTTCACAACGTAACGCGCACCCTCATGTGTCTGGTGATATTGTCGTGGTACATAACGGCATCATCGAAAACCATGAAAGCTTGCGGGCTGAACTGCAAGGCAAAGGCTACGAATTTAGCTCAGATACCGATACCGAAGTGATTGCTCACTTAGTGCATTATCATCGTCAAGAGTGCGACTCTTTGCTGGCGGCATTACAAACCACAGTTAAAGAGCTGCGTGGCGCCTACGGCACTGTATTGATGGACGCGCGCGATCCCTCTTGCTTAGTGGTGGCACGCTCCGGTTCACCTTTGGTGATTGGTTTAGGATTAGGCGAGAATTTTATCGCTTCGGATCAGCTAGCGCTATTGCCGGTGACCCGTCGCTTCCTATTTTTAGAGGAAGGCGACGTAGCCGAAGTAACACGTCGTGAAGTGCGCGTCTTTGATACTCATGGCAATCCCGTTATGCGTGATGAGCTAGAGTCTGACGTGACTCATGATGCCGGCGACAAAGGCGAATATCGCCATCATATGCTGAAAGAAATCTACGAGCAGCCCAAGGCCATCACCGATACCCTAGAAGGTCGCATCACCGAATCGGCGGTAGTAGTGGATTCTTTCGGTAATGGTGCTCGTGATATCTTCGAAAAAGTCGAGCATATACAGCTGATTGCCTGCGGCACCTCCTACCATGCGGGCATGGTGGCCCGTTACTGGTTTGAAGCCTTGGCTGGCATTTCGTGTGATATTGAAATTGCGTCTGAGTTTCGCTATCGCAAGTCGGTAGTACGGCCAAATAGCCTGCTGATCACCTTGTCACAAAGTGGTGAAACTGCGGATACCTTAGCGGCACTGCGGTTAGCTAAACAATCGGGCTTTATGAGCAGCTTGGCCATTTGTAACGTACCGGGCTCTTCTTTAGTGCGCGAATCGGACTTGGCCTTTATGACACGAGCCGGTGCCGAAATAGGTGTGGCCTCGACCAAAGCGTTTACTACGCAACTGGCGGGATTACTGATGCTGGTCACTGCGGTAGGGCGCTGTCGCGGCTACATGACGGCGGATACTGAAAGCGAGCTGGTGCAATCTTTACGCGCTTTGCCCGGCCATTTGCTTGATACTTTGAAACTGGCTGCTGATATAGAAGTGTTGGCTGAAGAATTTTCCGAGAAAGAGCACAGTTTGTTTCTGGGCCGCGGCGAGCAGTATCCGATTGCCATGGAAGGTGCACTTAAGCTAAAAGAAATTTCTTATATTCACGCAGAAGCCTATGCTGCCGGTGAGCTTAAGCACGGGCCGCTGGCGCTGATTGACGCAGATATGCCAATCATTGTGGTGGCACCGAATAATGACTTATTGGAAAAGCTAAAGTCGAACGTCGAAGAAGTGCGGGCTCGAGGCGGACAATTGTATGTGTTTGCAGACGAACAAGCGGACTTTAAAGGCGATGCCAGCATGCGCGTCATCCAAGTGCCTCATGTGCCTATGGCTATCGCACCCATAGTCTATACGCTTCCACTGCAATTACTGTCTTATTATGTAGCGCTTATTAAAGGCACAGATGTAGACCAGCCAAGAAATCTAGCTAAATCAGTGACGGTAGAATAACGCTATCATTTTAACTCTGCCTACTTATATTAAAGTAGGCAGAGTTTTATAAATTAAACTTACCCGATTAATTATTGCCTTAACTGGGCAGACTTTATGGTTAAGAAAAAGTAGGTCGCTATAAATAGTAGTATTAGCACTAACGCCAGTAGTAGATGATAAAAATAGGCATGTGCTAATTGTTCCGACATCGATTTATCTGCTATCAATAATAATTGTAACTTGCTCGCCTCGCCATTAATCAGTAACGGTTGGCGACTAAAGTAATGATCTGCAACTTTACCTCGACTCAAATTACTGGCTATCGCCTGCTCAAAAATAGTCTGTTCAATCTTACCCGTATTAAAGGTAGGGCCCACGGGTTGGTCATCAATCAGTAATTTTAAACTTTTATTCGTGGCCCCTTGGCTGAGTAAACTGATCAAGGTCAGGTTGTCGTTTAGGACCAAACCACCAAATAAGCTGCCCGCTATCAGACCAGAGTCTGCAGATAAAATAGGATAGCGCTGTATTATAGCAATTAAGGGGGCGGGCTCAGGAATGAGCTCTATGCTAGACCACTTGTTAAAATAAGGCGTATCAACGATGAGTACATTTAAATGATTGCCCAGTAAATACAGTGGTGAATTTAGATTGGTCCAGTATTGATTTTGGCGTGTTAATAGTAATAAATCTAAATACTCACCATAACTATGACTCAAGGTGTTTTGCAGTATTTTTTTAGCAGCAGGCCTATCTCCTTTAACCAAGATATTGGCTAATGCTGGGTTTTCCGCGGTACTGGTCAGTAACGTATTTAGGCCGGTCAGATAACTGTCTAAACGACTCTGTGCTCTATCGTGTGCCTCTTGCATTTGATAATTGATACTGTCATTGACGATGCGGGTAGTGGACTGCCATGCCAATAATAAAAAACTGCCAGCCAGTAAAAACAATAGCGGCAAGAGAAAATGTAAGGCCAGCTTCAACATAGCTTGCTGGCGTCGGCGATTAGTTTGAGTAACGGAAAGCATAATCTTTGAGACGCTCCAGTTCGGCTTTGGGAGTTTGTCGGTCGATGACGGCAAAATCTCCACTGTAAACTTGTGGGATCAAATTGTTCTTTCCAACTTGATCAAGACGTATGGCTTCCGCTATGGCCACTCCATTATCATCATTCATCCGCATCACGGTCAGATCTAGGCTGCCCGCCGCTAAGGCATCGAGTTCAGCGCTGCCGCCTCCCCAACCATTAAGAATAACTTTGCCTGCTTTATTTAACTGTTTTAACGCGGCTGCCGCACCTAAGGCAATATCTGTGGTGCAGGCATAAATAAGATTAATATTCGGCTTAGCTTTTAAAGTTTGCAGTACCGCCTGCTTGGCTTTTTCAGCACTCACGTCCGTGTAAAACGCTTGGCTCAGATTCATGTAAGGTTCATTGGCGTTTAAATGAATGAATTCATCGCCCCTGGCTTCACTAACGTAACCGCGCGTACCGTAGAGCATCAAATAATTAGCTTGGCTGCTGGTCAGCTCTTTGATCTTCTTATTTAATAAGCGCGTGCCGTCTTTGTGATCAAAGCCGACGTAAAAGAAAGGCTGCCGGTTGCGTAAGTGCTTCAACGGCGTAGTGATGTTCATTAAAATAATTTTGGGTCGATCGCGAGTCATTAATTTATCGATCAGCACCCCTTGACGCTGTGAGTTCAAGGTTAAAATTAGATAGTCAGGATCACTGAGTAAAGCATTGGCCAGTTGTTGCTCTTGCTCTCGGTGGGCAGTGGCAGGTAAGGAAGCATAGCTGTGTAAATTAAAAGGTACGCCTATCTCAGCTAACCTTTTGCTCAAGCTTTGTTGGTTACGCAACCAGTAATCCGATACCTGTTGATCGGGGGTGAGCATTATAATACTGACCGGTTTAGCTAAAGGCGCTTGCAACGGCACGGCGGGCTGCCGCACTCGGTTAGCAAATTGCTGGGATAACGGCTGTTGTGCCGGAAACAGGGTTAAGTACTCTTGCAGCGACCAATACTCTGAACTGTTTGCCCACACTTGGTTGGGCAGCTGTAACAACAGCCACAGGCCTGCGAGCCCTAGTTTTTTGGTTAACATACTTAATGACCCATTGACTAAGTGATGGAGCGAAAACAGCTAATCTGTGCTCAAGAATGAAATAATCCAAGTCTAGCTCGTGCAGCATGGCCGCAAGTTTTTATACTTTTTACGCCTTTTTACGCCTTTTTTGCCAACTGATTAAAACAGCGATTTAGCTGCTGTGAAATAGCATACATAATGATACCTTGAGCTGCTGGTATAACTGGCCTTTTTCCTTACTTTTATCGGTGTAGCACTATGACGTTGTTTGAGAACCTCTTGATCTTAATCTTGCTGGTGGCGATTAGTTCATTCTTTTCCATATCTGAAATTGCCCTGGCGGCTTCTCGCAAGATAAAACTCAGGATGATGGCCAGTGACGGCGATCTGAATGCTGCTAAGGTACTCCTGCTGCAAGAGCAACCGGGTAATTTCTTTACAGTGGTGCAAATCGGCTTAAACGCAGTGGCCATCTTAGGCGGTATCTTAGGGGAAGCGGCGTTTACGCCCTTTTTGACCGACTTGCTAAAAACATTCTTTGTTGGCGCTTGGATTGAGAAAACCGCCTTCTTTATGTCCTTCTTTGTCGTGACGTCGCTTTTTATCTTATTTGCCGACCTAATGCCTAAGCGATTAGCCATGATAGCGCCGGAGCGAATAGCCGTGTCTGTCGTGCGTCCCATGGCGTTTTGTCTGGTGGCACTTAGGCCTTTGGTGTGGCTGTTTAATGGTTTGGCAAATCTGTTCTTCCGCTTATTTAAAGTGCCCACCATGCGCAAGGACGAGATCACGCCAGAAGACATCATCGCCATGATGGAAGCGGGCGCGCAGGCCGGCGTGTTGCAAGAGCAAGAACATCACCTGATCGAAAACGTGTTCGATATGGAATCACGTACTGTCACCTCGGCCATGACTGGCCGTGAGAGTCTGATTTATTTCACACTAATAGAAAGCCAAGA